>JALWSY010000001.1 GCA_027083035.1 Sulfurimonas sp.
TGACCATTTTGAATGAAGTACTTCACACGAATACGCTTACGCTTTGTCATAGAGAGCATCTGATAAAAAATCTCAAAGGTATTATCTTTTGCCAACCAGTCAATAGCAGACATCTCTGAGAGTTGCGTATAACTCAACTCATCACGCATCAACTCTAAAACACCGTAAATATCGTGTTGATTGATATAGATAACCATCTGCCCTACTTGAATATATGCCTCTTTTACTTCAAACTTCACCTTTATAGCCTCTAAATCCGCTGCGAAAACTGCATCCTCAGAGACATCACTCTTTGGAACCTGCGGTGCTACATAGTATCTGTCTGTATAGTACGCTTTTGCTTGTACATTATCTTTTGGCTTATATGCTCTCATTACATTAACCTTTTTGCTTTTTGTGCATTTCCTGCTTTGTTTGCACGAATTTTCTTCTGTAGTAACATAACACCATACTGCAGTGTCTCTGGGCGAGGCGCACACCCCGGAAGGTAGAGATCCACAGGGATAACACGGTCAACACCTTGAACAGTTGCGTAGGTGTTAAACATTCCACCGGTATTTGCACATGAACCCATAGAGATAACCCATCTCGGTTCTGTCATCTGATCATAGAGACGCTTAATAAATTCAGCATGCTTCTTTGTAAGTGTTCCAGCGACTATCATCAAGTCAGCCTGACGCGGTGATGCGCGGAAGATTGTTCCGTATCTATCGAAGTCAAAACGAGAAGCACCCGATGCCATCATCTCAATACCACAACAAGCAAGTCCATAAGTAAGCGCCCAAAGGGAGTTAGAACGCCCCCAATTTACTATCTTGTCGATACTTGTTAGTGCAACCGGAAGTCCACCATCTTGTGTATAATTTACCTTATGTTGTGCCATTCTAGCGCTCCTTTTTTCCATGCATATACAAAACCAATTGCAAGAAGTAATATAAACATTAACATCTCGGCAAAACCAAACCAGCCAAGAAGTGTAAAGTCAACTGCCCATGGGAACATAAAGACAATCTCAACATCAAAGAGGATAAATAGAAGTGCGAACAGGTAAAACTGTGGCGAAATTCTATTTGGCTGTCTTGTGATCTCAGGTCCACACTCATATACTGAGAGTTTTATCTTCTCTGTATCTTTCTTCGCTAATGCACGACTCGCTAAACGCGCGATAACAGTTGTCGCAATAAATGCACCAAAAGTCAACACGAATAGTACAAATACACCAAAATACGGATTTGCAGTACTAATATGCTCCATATAACCTACCTTTTCATTTTATTTCTAAAAATTGTTTTCCACGCTTTAAAACATAATACATCAGACATACCACGCCCAATAGTAATTTGGAAAAAACAGTTACTGCACTATAACAAAAAGAGTATTAAATAAAAGTTTTATGTCAAAGAACTCCAAAAAGGTGTCACGAAATGCTACATTACTCTTGAAACAAAATTTATAGATGTTTATATTGGTAACATATCAGCATTAAGGGAGTTCATCCCAAATGACACTCACACCATACTCTCGATTAAGTGTAATATATTTGTTGTAGTAGATTTTTTTGCCATATTTCTTACTTAAAAGTTCCACCTTTATAGTTTCATCTAGAAGAAGTTCTCTTACTTCTTTATAGGAGAGCCATTTTCCATATTTTGCCAAAGAGTTCTGCCAAATTTTAAAGTCACAACTTGCATTCTCTTCTAGTTCAAACATCTCCCCATCCTCAGTTTTCCAATGAGCATTAGAACAAGCATACAACTTAACCTTTTTTCCTCGCACCTCTTTATCACGCACCTCAATTTGACCATCTTCACAATAGGGACACTTACCCAAAATCATAATAGACACCTCTGTTTTTAGCTCTATTTTATAGCTTTTTAAACTTTTCAACTATTTATATTGCAAAATGACATATAAATTTGTAAATAGAGTTCTTATTTTATTTCGCTAAAATTCACTTATGAATTCATACAGAGAAAAATTTAACAAAGCCATAGAGAATACTTTTTTTAGAAAACTCTCCGAAGAGGAGCAGCTATTTATAGAAGCAAAAGCGATGGAGTTGCACTTCTCACATCAAGAGTTGAAACAAATTATTGACATCGCTCGTGATTTAGAGATGTGGGGTGAAAAAAGTATTATAGAGATATTTCCAGAACATAAGCAGAGAAAGGTTGTCTTTAGTAGGCTTAGAGGAATCTATGAAGAGATAAGAGACAAACCAAACTCCTATGAGAACTTTGAACTCAAAAATATTCCAAAAGAGCAGAAGTTTACCTTTAAAGTAGCTCAAAAAGAGGGGTTTGGTCTTGGACTCTGCCCTGTAGCATCAGAGAAGACTCGATGTTGTAATCTACTCACTCTTGATGCGGTAGAGTCGTGTGGTTTTGATTGCTCCTACTGCTCTATACAAAGCTTTTATAATCAAAACACCATTACTTTTGATAGTGGTTTTAAAGAGAAACTCTTAAACCTCAACCTTGATAAAAACAGAACATACCATATAGGGACAGGACAAGCTTCAGACTCTTTAATGTTTGGAAACAAAGAGGGCATACTTGATGCTCTCTTCTTCTTTGCGCGTGAAAATCCCAATGTTCTCTTGGAGTTTAAAACCAAGAGTGACAACATCAAATATCTCTTAGAAAATGATGTACCAAAAAATATTTTTTGCACTTGGAGTCTCAATACACAAACTATCATTGATAATGAAGAGCATCTCACCGCATCATTAGACAAACGCATTAATGCTGCAAGAAAAGTAGCCGATAAGGGTGTCAAAGTCGGCTTTCACTTTCACCCCATAGTAGAGTATGAGGGGTATCTTGAGGAGTATCAAGCCCTTTATGAAAGGCTTTTAGAGGAGTTTGATGCAAAAGAGGTAGCCCTTGTCAGTTTTGGAACACTCACCTTTATCAAACCTGTTATTAAACAGCTAAGAAACCGTGAGTTTCGAACAAAAATCACGCAAATTCCTCATGTTGATGCAAGTGGAAAGACCTCTTACCCTGATGCAACTAAAGTTGAGATGTTCAAACATGCCTATGAGAGTTTTGCTCCTTGGCACAACTACAAACCAAAGAGTGAAGTCTTTTTCTACCTCTGTATGGAGGAGCATCAAATGTGGGCAAAAACATTTGGATACCAATACTCCACAAACAATGACTTTGAACACGCTATGCTAGAAGCCTACACAAAAAAAATAGAACAGGAGTATTTACTATGAAAAACGAACAAAAAGGAAGTTATGTCCTCTCACAACCACACCAACCATTTTTTCTCTTAGGAGTTTTCAATGCTATAGTGATGCTACTTCTTTTTGCACTTGCTTACAAAGGTATAATAAGCTTAACACTAGACACGCTCACTTTTCATAGCTATTCGCTTATCTTTTTACTTTTCAATAATGTCTTCACAGGTTTTCTCTTTACAACTTTTCCCCGTTTTAACCAGACAGAAGTTATAAAAAAGTCCTACTATACAGCTATTTTTTATGCTAACTTTATTGGCTCACTTCTCTTTGTTATTGCTAATTTTTTCTCTTTGTATCTGACTCTAGCTGCCATGCTCACACTCTTTATCTCGCAACTCTTTACAGTTCTCAAGCTCAAAAATATTTATGCAAATGCCAGAGTTGCGGATAAAAGTGACTCCTTTTGGATACTAAGTGCAAGTTTTATCGGTCTCTTTGGACATTTGCTTTTCATGGGAACTCTCTTTTTTCCTGCACTTCTACCTATTGCTATCGCGCTCTCCTTTTATCTCTATGCTACCTTTTTAGCCTTTAGCGTAGCACAGAGAATGGTACCTTTTTTCTCTCACTCTTTTGCTCCGAAAAATCCTAATTTTGTAAAATTTGTTTTTGCTCTTTTTGTAGCAAAATCGCTCTTTGCATCATTAGATATTAAAATTGCAGAGATTCTCATTGATGTAGCACTTGCTAGTTACTTAGCCTTAGAGTTTCATAGATGGGAGTTAAAACCATTTGAGTCCCCTTCTATACTTTGGGTACTTCACCTTGCACTCGCTTGGCTTCCTCTTGCATTTTTACTCTCAGCCCTCTCTTTACTAGGTGAGCTATTTTTAGATACCTCTTTTTACTATCTCAACATCCATCTTTTAGCTATCGGATTTTTAACAACTATACTCATTGGTTTTGGAACGAGAGTTACACTTGGACACTCAGGGCAACCACCGCATGGTGATGCAGTAGCTACAAAAATATTTCTTTTTATTCAGTTAGTGGTCTTAGGACGCTTTTTATTTAGTCTCAATGTGGCGTTTGGGTGGGGATTGAACTTTTTATTTGATATATCGTTCACACTCTGGTTAGTGCTGTTTCTTTTTTGGGGAGCAAGGTACTTTAAAACCTTGGCTTTTGGAGTGAAAATCTAATAAGGTTATGAAGCTTTTAAGTAGCCCATATCTTTTTTATCGACTGCGATATCAAGCACTCGAAAGAGTGCCTCTTTCTTTGAGCCAACATACTCTTTAATCACATTTGTAGGTCGTAAATTTTTATGCAATCCATACTCTTTTTGAATCAGATAATCTCCAAAAAGTGTCTGATATACATTTATTTTATAGTAATAGACTCTTTGGCTTGAACTCTTTAGTAGTAACATCTCTTCTCTCTCTTTTTTATTAGCAAGAAGTGAGCAATTACTATTCCTAATCTAATATTTGCTACAATTACACATAAAAAGACAAAGGTGCAATACTCATGAGTAAAAAAGTACTTATTCTCTGCACGGACAATAGTGCTATCTCTCAGATTGCGCAGGCAGTCCTGAACAAATACCTCTCAGGTGTTACAGCCTTTAGTGCTGGAGTGAAAAAGAGTAAACCTCTCAACCCTGCTGTAAAAAAAGCACTTATAAAAGATGGCTCATTCGATGATGCATATCACTCTAAATCACTTGCAGAAGTTGGTAGAGAGTTTAACTTAGTCATTGCTATGAGTAGTGCTGCAGGAAAAGCTTCAAAAGAGTTCTCAGAAGATACTGTGGTAATAGAGATAGAGTATGAAGAGCCTGATTATACGAACTCTACGAATATAGAGCGATTTATCAAAACTATAAAGATGGAACTCATTCCCATAACTAGAGATATTTTAGAACTCTAATAAACATACAAATAAAAAACGGAAAAACCAAATGAACAGAAAAATAAATGAGTTCTTAGAACTCGGAAAAATAAATACTTTAAGAGTAGATAGAGATACAGCGCCGGGCCTTTACCTTATGGCTGAAGATGGCAATGATGTGTTGCTGCCGGGGCAGTATGTTACTGAAGATATGATAGAGAACTCCTTAGTGGATGTCTTTTTATATACAGACTCAGAAGATAGACTTGTAGCGACAACCAAGGAGCCATTAGCAAAACTAGATGAATTTGCCCTTTTAGAGGTTGTAGATGTTGCACCCTTTGGTGCTTTTATGAATTGGGGACTTACAAAAGACCTGCTTGTACCAAATATGTTTCAAAAAACTCCCTTTGCTCTCGGAGAGAAGCG
This sequence comes from Sulfurimonas sp., assembly GCA_027083035.1. GTDB lineage: Bacteria > Campylobacterota > Campylobacteria > Campylobacterales > Sulfurimonadaceae > Sulfurimonas. Next base: position 5,513 of record JALWSY010000001.1, read on the forward strand.
TTTTATCAGAGTTATCTATGATGAGAGGACACACCGTCTTGTAGGGACTGAAAAGTTGGGTGATTTTTTTGAGAGAAGAGTAAAAGGTCTCTCACCTCATAAAGAGGTACAAATACTTATCATAGCAAAGACACCACTTGGATACAAGTGTATAGTGGAGGATAAGTATGAAGGGCTCATCTACCACAATGAGATTTTTGAAAATATTTCACTTGGTGATACAAAAACTGCCTATGTAAAAACTATCCGAAAAGATGGTAACATCGACCTTACTCTAAGAAAACCGGGAAGTAAAAAATCTGGTAGTGCCAATGAAAAAGTTTTAGAACTACTCAAAGAGGCAAAAGGAATACTTCCATACAACTACAAAAGCGATGCAGAGCTTATCAAAGAGACCTTTGCTATGAGTAAAAAAGAGTTTAAACGAGCGCTCACCTCCTTGCAAGAAAAAAACAAAATCGAAGTAAGAGATACCGGTATCTACCTAAAGGATAGATAAGTTATGAAACGAAAGAAAAATGAAGATTTGCGTGAGAAAAATATCGAATTTGAAATGTTAAATGTGAAATACAAACTACTGCGTTTCTACCGTGAGAAAATGACCTTAGATGTTGCTATTCTTAATGAAGGGAAAAAACAGGAGATAGTAAATATCCCCTTTGCGCATCTTCCAAAATCCATCAAGAGACTTCTAAAGCCAAACTAGTACATACTTAGTGAATCAGAAATTAAGGACATACATGAAGAATCGTAAAAGTATTATACATATAAATTGTTACAAAAGTGTTAACAAGTTTTTATATTTATTGCGTTATGATTAGATTGCTTATAAGGAGAGATAATTATGAAAAAGTGTAAAAGCCTTCAAGAGGTACGAGAAGAGATAGATAAAATAGATACACAACTTGTGGATCTCATTGCCAAACGAAACGCTTACATCCGTCAAGCAGCTGCATTTAAAGAGAGCGTAGAAGAGGTAAAGGCAGAGGATAGGATTGAGTTTATTATGCAAAGAGTGCGTCATAGAGCTATCGAGCAGGGGATATCTCCAAATCTTATCTCTGATTTATTTACTATTATGATTGATGAAATGGTGGAGACTGAGATAGCTGAACTGAGAAATAAAGATACTTTTTAACTCCTCAGCACCTTCTCTTTCAAGAGAAGTGTGTTACTATTTCTCATTTAACAGCACTAGCTCTAAACTTCCACTAATATAGTTTGCAAAAAAGGTAATCGTATCTAAATCACTCGCATCAAAATCTGAACGCGTCTTATTTAGCAGTTGAATGACACCCATCACTTCGCGCGCTGAATTAAAGATGGGAACTGTAAGCATATTGCGAGTAATGTATCCACTCTTTTTATCAATACTAGGCAAAAATCGCTCATCTTCATAAGGATTATTAACTATCTGTGGCTCTTTTTTCAAGTAAGTATCTCCAACGATGCCAGAATCAATCCCAATCACAATACGACCAATCCCATCACTTAATTTTGTCCAGAGCATATTTGCATCATTATCAACTATAAAGATAGAGCAACGCTCTGCACCAACAAGCCTCTTTGCCTCAGCACCTATAAGATCGATAATATTATCCATACTATCGAGAGAAGCCAACTCCTTACCAAAATCTGCTATTTGATTAAATTTATTCATCTACTGCTCTTTTTTCAGGGTATCATTCTTTTTTAAGAAGACATTTGTAAGTTCTAAAAACCCACTAATATAGTGAGCAAAAAATATCATAAAGCGAACATCTTCCTTATCAAAACCACCCTCTTTATTTATAAGTTGCATCACACCAATAATCTCACGCTTGGAAGAGAAGACAGGAGCAGTCACAACACTTTTTGTTATGTATCCTGTCTCTTTATCAACATCACTCAAAAAATGAGGATGCGAGTAAGGGTCATTTGATAAAATAGGTTTTTTCTCCTCTAGTGTAAAGCCTACAAGACCTTTATCATCAGGGATAACTATTCTCTCTACACCATCAGATAAGGTAGTCCAAAAACTGTGGTCTATTTTATCATGGATAAAAATAGAACATCTATCCGCTCCGATAACTTTTTTAGCATAGTCAGAGATGAGTGGTAAACCATCCTCTAAGCTCTTTTTATTAAGGAGTTCTCTTCCAAACTGTGCCAAAGATTGATAAGTGTCTGCGTACTTCATCCTCTATCATCCTCATTTTAAATCTGAACAATTGTATCTTGTATGGCTTTAGAGTTCTATTAAGTCTATCTACTCTTTTTTTGCAAAACAGAGAAAATAGGCTATAATCATAGAAGAAAATTATTTGTGGAGGAGAGATTTGATGTTTGCATCTGTTAAGTCTAAAGTTATCACTTCATTGATTTTGTTAAGCATTCTAGGACTTAGCAGTATCTCATACTACCTCTCTTACACACTCTCAAAACTTTCAGATACAACAAGTAAAAAATCCCTTACAATGTTAAGTGAATCTATCTTTCAGACGATGACAACAAGTATGATGCTCGGAGATCCTGCCGTTGTTGAGAGTGCTTTTCATGCAGCAAGAAAGATAGATGGCATAGAGTCTTTAAATATTGTAAAATCTAAAGCAGTTATAGAGGTTTATGCACCTCAAGAGCCATATACAAACTCACCTCTTCTTTTGGATGTTTTACAACACAAAAAGGTAAAAATTATAGAAAAAAATGAAGAGGGACACCATACCATTCGAATGATAAAGCCTATGATTGCAGAGAAGAGATGTTTGATGTGTCACTACAACGCAGAGGTAGGCTACACACTCGGAGCGCTTGATTTGGTAATCTCCCTCGATGCCAATGATGCTGAGATATCTAGTACAAACCAAACACTTATAGTCTCACTTACTTTAGCAGCCATTTTACTCGCTATCATAGCTTCTATCTTTTTTATAAAAGAAGTTTTTAATCCGCTTAATGCACTCAAAGAGAAGATAGCAGACTTGGTGCATGGAGATAAAGATTTAACAAAAAGACTTGAACATAAAGAGGGCAATGAGTTCGGAGATGCAGCAAATGAAGTTAACAACTTTATTCACACAATTCAAGAGACTATCAATATCGTAAAAAACCTCGTTCATGAGAACTCAGAAATAGCGACAGAGATAGAGAGTGCATCTCATGTTATCCGAAAAACAACACAACAAGAAAAAACGCTTGTAACACAAACAACAGATAAAAGTTCAGAGATTCACCTTATACTTCAATCCTCTATACAGAGTGTTCAAACAACACAAAAAAATATTGAAGAAGCTTCTAACGAGCTAAATACTGCACGCCACTCCTTACAGGCTCTTACAGAGGAGGTTAGCTCATTTGTGGAGAGTGAAAATGAATTATCTTCAGAACTGTTAACACTTAAAGATGATGCAGATGGAGTAAAAGATGTCCTTGGAGTGATTAAAGATATTGCGGAACAAACAAATCTTCTCGCCCTCAATGCTGCCATAGAGGCTGCACGTGCGGGTGAGCATGGTCGTGGTTTTGCCGTTGTTGCAGATGAAGTACGAAAACTTGCTGAGCGTACACAAAAAAGTCTAAGTGAGATAGACGCAAGTGTAAGCACTATCGTTCAAGCGATAAACGATGTAAGTGATAACATTTATGAAAATGCTGCCAATATTGAAAAGTTAGCAAATATATCTGATGATGTAGCTATGAAGATATCTCTTACATCTGAAGCTATAGAGTCATCTAATAGAGTTGCCTTAACATCTAATGAAAACTCCGTTATTATGACTGAGAAGATAGAGGATATTATCACATATATTCAAGATATCGCTACCCTCTCTGATGCAAATGAAACAAGTGCAATCAGTATAGAAAATGATTTACAACGACTTGTTACAACGGCTCTGAGTCTTCAAAAGACTATTGATGAGTTTAAAAGCTAATGAGGTGAGCGTCTTCGTCGCCTTGGATGGGTATAGTGTTTTTTAAAGCACTTTTGACAAATAGCATATTTTGAGTTATGAGGGAGTGTCTCTTCACACAGTTTACAACTCTGACTTAACTGTGTCTGATGCAAGGTTTTCTCGATATATCTGTTTAACACTCCTCTATACTCTCTTGCTTTTTGCGCATCTACGAAATACTCCTCAAATCTGTACGAGAGCCATAGATAGAGTGATATCTCTTTGACCATATCTTCCGCGCGAAGCAACTCACTCGCACTCTGCGCATACTCTCCACTCAATTTTGGAGGATTGTAATGCACGCTCTGTTTATGCTCAAGCGCATGAATATAGCGCTCGTACGCTTCAATTATATAAGAAGATTTAAGTGTAAGTGGCGCACAGGCAAGATGAT
>JALWSY010000002.1 GCA_027083035.1 Sulfurimonas sp.
TATTTCATAATATGCTTTATGATATACTTTTGTATTTTAAATATTAATATTAAGGGTATATAATGGAAAATGAAGAGTTTAAAACATTACTAAAAAATGCAGAACTTACTAAAAAATCATTTAGTGAACTTTTGGGCGTATCGTATAATGCAGTCAATGGGTGGGGTACAAACGGTAGAGATTATCCTTATTGGGTAAAATCGTGGCTAACCCTCTACATAGAAAACAAAGAGTGTAAAGAGTTAAAAGAGATTATACGGGCTAATGTTTGTAAAGATGAATAAGTTCGTTACGAGTTTCTCGTAGCCATATTAAAAGCTGTCCATTTTGGACATCAGTTCGTGGTCGCTATTTTTTCGACTTGGTTACGCTTTGGTTATTGCTTGGTTACGCTATGGTTATGTCTTGGTTACACTTTGGTTTTTATATAAATCCACTTTGCTACATCTTAGATTAACTGTGATATAATTCTCTTATCAAGACTTGGCGGTCTTGTGTGTGTATTAAAATGCTGGTGGCATTTACTTTACAACAATTAAAGCCTTATCGCTCTTCATTGAGTGGTAGGGCTTTTTTTTGGTCTATACTTTTGTAGATGGCTGGGTTATGGGGTGAGATTGTTGTAAAGGACAAATATGCCACCAGCTAATTTTGATTTACACACCGTAGGCTATTTACTCATAGCAACTATTTACATAGTTTTCGCTTTTAAGTCATAGCTTACACCTAAGGGATTAGCCACCCCTTAGGCTTCAACTTTTATAACTCACACAAACATATCAATTAAATCATCATAAACATACCTTAAAGGCATTTTTTCATCTTTTGCGTATCTTTATCGTGTCGAGGTTACAAACGCTTCTATCAGCTCTGAGCCGTATCTTTTTACAAAGTTGTTAAACTGCAATATATAGGTTTTTCCATTATCCAACTTGATAAACTCTACAAAACTATCTGCTTCAACACTTGCACCATGTAGGTGAATGATTTTCACTTCATCAGGTACTACTACATCACTCTCCATCTTCTAATACCTCTCTTACTGTTCGTTGGTCGTCTCCACCCCATTGTAAAGATAATGCTTCCTGTACTCTCAGTAAGTTTTCCAAAAGTCCACTCTCTAAACTTAATAGATCCGTTGCATTTACTCTTGAAGCATAGTTACCTTTTGCATAGTTGAGGTATGCTTCAAAATCTTCGTTGATATCTTGCTCCTCTCCTTGATGATGCTCTTTTGCTCGTTTAAGTAGTAACTCTTTCATCTCTGGCGTTGTATCTTTTAGTAGTTCTGCTATGGTTAGCTCATCCATTTCTTAGCCCTCTCTTCTTAGTGCAATCTTTGCAGCAACTTGTGCATTTTTCTCTTGCGTCTCTAGCAGATACTTGTAACACTCCTCTTTGCTGCCTACAAACTCAAAATCAAACTCCATCATTCCATACTCTCCGTTATACGCCATAACTTTACCCGTTGATACCTCTTGGAGTATAGAGTCAATACTTACAAGCTCATACACTTCATCAACTGCATACAACTCTTTAGTATCTGCTATGAGTACCGCTGTAATATCCTGCCCTTGATATTCAAACTCTAATCCTCCACTTTTTGCTATTGCTTTAGCTAACTTTCTCTCGTATTTTTCTCTTGCTTGTTCTGCTGTTTTTATCATTTTATTTCCTCTATTTTGATTGTCTTTCTTGTAAGCTTATTCGTTTTCTTATCCATAAAAGAGATTTCTATTTCTGTTCCTATCAAGCTCTTATCATTTAACACTATCTCTCGTATCTTTTGTATAACTTCGTCTTTGCTCATTCTTTAAACTCCTTTGCTATTTGTAGGGCTTGTTTTTCTCTCATTAGGTCTATAATCTCTTTGAACTCATATAACGGCAAAGCCAGAAGTTTTATATTTGGGATTAACATTTTTGCCTCTACTCTCCACACAGCAAAGCCTAATGAGTTCTTTAGCTGCTTATTGTAGATTACTATCTTCTCGAGCATTGTTATCTCAGGCTTGTTAATGTAACTAGTATCCGTTACTACTCCATTGGGTGTGATATATGGGGTAACTTGAAATAACTGCTCTATTCTGCTCATATTGGGTCTAAAAGGCATATCTAGGCATACATCAACATTTGAAACACTTTTCAAGATAGTTAAAATGCTCTTTATTGTCTCTCTAGGTGGTGGGTCTTTATGATATTGACTCATACCAAATATTACTACCTCAGCTTTATCGTACCTATGTGTCTTTGTTGAGGTGTCCTTTTTATTGAAGTAGTAGATATTATGCTTCTCTAGTCTATGAGCTGTCGTTATCTCATACTCACCCAGTCTCTTTGATAGCGTCAAAAATTTTCTGTAAATTCCTCATTAACTTTACAATCGTGTTCCAAATCTTCCCACGAAACATACTTTCTATCCATCCATTTGGCATTGGTATCAACTGCTAAAGGTACTAATAG
>JALWSY010000003.1 GCA_027083035.1 Sulfurimonas sp.
CAATATGAGAGAAGGTTCTGAACTCTCAGAAAGACATCTTGATTATTTCAACTTTGTAGATAGTATATTGTTAGTTGAAAGAGCTGATAATCCATTTTTGTCAGGTGGATTGAGTGCCATACAAAAAATAGCACTTGATGGATATGAAGATAAATTCTCTTTGCTTTTTTCAAAAATGGATTTACTTGAACTAAAAGACCCAAAAAGAGCATTAAATAAAAATATAAATAATCTCATAAACTCTTTAAAAGTAAAAAAAATAGATTTTTCAATCAAACAAAACCAAAAATTTTATCTTTCAGGTATAAATAATAAAGTTATATCTGAAAATCTTCAAAAAGAATTTTTAAAACTTTTTAAAACTCTAAAATCAAGAAAAAATGAAAAACCAGATACAAAAATTTTAAAGTATGATTTTGATAATTTGTTCAGTACCTTAGATGGTGACTCTTTTTTCAAGGAGTGGAATACAACATTACAAAGTGAACATTGGGCTATTGTCAAAGCTTTTAATAGACGTCTTGTAAAAAATGAGTACGAGTACAGATATTTAAAACCTATATCGCAATTTCATACATATATCATGAACGATTTAAATCTGTTTTTAAAAGAAGGACGAGGATTAGAAGCACTTACTTACAACAGTATTAATGCAATAAAACAAAAATTTTCTCCTATTCTTATGAAATATTTAAAAGAAATAATGTATAAAGAAGCACATTCAGATTTGCAAAAAGCATTGAGTGTTTCAGGAAAAGGTTCTTCAAAAATACGTAAAGACATGCTTTATGTTATATTTACGTCTGTGTTACCAAGTATAAACCAAAAGCAACTTTTTAAAAAATTTAAAAATTTTACTATTGAAAACCTTCTTCAAAATGGTGTGCAAAAACAGTCTCAAACAAATAAAATAGAAATTAAATCTGTTACGATAAAGAATCTTTTTAAAAAATATACTTTTCAGTATGACTTAAATAGCAATATAAATATTTTAATTGGTAAAAATGGAACTGGAAAATCTACGATATTAAAGTTAATATATTCTGCATTACAAAACAATGAAACAATGCTGGAAAAAATAGGAAAGCCAATTGTTGAGATTGAACTTCAAAAAAGTTATGAAGACGGTTCTACAAAAATAATAGGACTCAATTTATCAGAGAGTAAATACATGATAGATGTTGAGTATATCGACACCTTTGATACTAATACAAAGATAAATAATGATAATGGAAATACCGAATTAGATAGTAAATTGCTTAAAAAAGTCGATGAATTTTCTAACTTTCTCAATGAACTAGAGAGTAAACTAAAAGAGAAAGAAGTAGTTTTAGAAGATGAATTTAATGAGTTGATGGAAGATGAAAATTTAGAACCACTAGCGTTTAAAAATGCTATTAAACGAAACAAAGAGAAGAAGGAAAACTTAGAACAAGAGATTTTTAAAAATATAGAAACTTTTAAAACGGTTATAAATGAACTTTTTGCTTCAACTGATAAATCTTTAATAATTTTAGATAATGGAAGAATGGCTGTTAAAATAAACGATGAAAATTTAGAGTTAAACTATCTTTCATCTGGTGAGAAGCAGATACTTTTTATATTACTGAGTGTTTTGCTTAAAGACGATGCACCCTATATACTTCTTATGGATGAGCCTGAAATTTCACTACATGTTGCATGGCAAACATCACTACTCAATAATATACAAAAATTAAATACTAATGTTCAAGTGATTGTTGTTACCCATAATCCTCTTATTATACTGGGAAGAAAAGCTGAAGAAATTTCTACACTCAGTCAAAGCAACATGAAAATGGAAACACTAAGAAAAGAAATATTAAGTGAATCTTATGATGTCTCAACACTTCTGCTAACATATTTTGAATTAGAATCCTTAGTTGATGAGGAGATGCAAAAGAAGATAAAAAGTTTTACTCGTTTAAAACTTCAAGAAGATAGATTAAACTCTGAAGAAATGAAGTCCTTGAATGAAGTGGAAAAGTATTTATCACATACCCCTGCAAGTAATTTTATTTATAATAGACAATATTTACAATTTATGAAATGGGTACAAGACAATAAGCAGATGGATTTTAATAAAAGCACGACACTTGATGAAAGTGAAATGAATGAACTCCTAGATGAATATTCGGATTTGTTTGAATGAGAGATATGAGAGGTTTACGAGAGAGTGATGCCTATAAAAGTACTCTTGAGCATTTTAAAAATATAGACCCTTGCCAGCATAATGTATTTAAAAATTTACATATAGAAAGGACAGATAGTAGATGCCCAATTTGTGAATGCTTAATTGATGGCTCTCTTTTTCGTCAAAATAATAAAAATAAAATAACAGCAATTAGTGCAACAATTGATCATTTTAGACCTATAGAACATTACCCTAATTTTAAATGTGAAGATAAAAACTACCTTCTTTTATGTAGTGATTGTAATAATGTTCTTAAAAAGAGTCTTTTCCCTCTCTATGGTTCTAGAACTAGAGCTACTACAATTTCAGATATCAGTATTGAGAAGCCTTTACTTGTTAATCCTATTGATGATAATATAGAAGAACTTTTTACTCTTTTATTTATTTTTCGTCCTGATGGTAGTAGGATTTTAGAAGTGGCTATTCATCCAGCTTTAGTAGAAGGATCATATTTTTATGAGAAAGCTAAAACAAGTATAGAAATTTTTAAGCTTGGAGAATGTTATACAACAGATACTAAAGATAATGTGCAAGTATGTCGTATTGACATCTTAAGAAAACATTTTGAAGATTTATATAAAATTGCACTTGCATTTAGAAATCATTCAAGTGAATTAAGAGTACTTTTACAAGAATATAAGAAAACAGAAAATAAACATGGATTTATGAAATTTATCAAAAATAATAACTTTAAAATCATTATACCACAAGGATAAAATATGGGAAAATTAACATTGGTATCAACAGGTGCAGGAGGGAATCGTTACCTTACTCAAGAGGCAATAAATGCCATAAGAGAGGCAGATTTAATCGTTGCATATACAAAGTATGCAAAAGATTTACCGGAATTAGTAGAGGGCAAAGAGGTCTTTACTACACCTATGACAAAAGAGATAGAGCGTGTGCAGTATGCCATAGATGAGGCAAAAAAAGGTCGCAGGGTAGCCCTGCTTTCTAATGGTGATGCAAATGTTTACGCTATGGGAAGTTTAGTAGTGGAGCTTATAGATACGCTTGATTTATGGGAGGAGATAGAGTACTCGGCTCTACCGGGTATCAGTTCTGTTCTTGCTCTTGCATCAGAGGTAGGCGCACCGCTCTCGCAAGACTTTTGTCTTATCTCCCTCTCAGATAGATTAACAGATGCTCAGTTAATTCAAAAGCGTATCAGATTCGCGTTAGAGGCTGATTTTGTTATTTCTATCTATAACCCTAAAAGTAAGAGCAGACTTGATCCTTATATAGGTATGCTTGAGCAACTCAGTAGTTTAGAGAGTGAACGCATTGTTGTTATAGCAAGAGATTTGGGAAGAGAAAACCAGATGATAAAAATCATAACTGCTAAAGAGTTAGTGCAAGCAGGGGTAGAGAATGCAGATGTAAATATGTCCACAACGCTTCTTATCGGTAACTCTACAACAAAACTGACAAAAGATAAGCGAGTGCTGACACCACGAGGCTACTTAAATAAGTATGACCTTAGTGGAGCAGAGAAGGGTGAGTGGAAGAAAGTAAATTAATCTCTTTGTGCATACTTTATAAAGAGTGTCATATACTTTTTGACTCTCTCTATCTTTGAGGGAGTGGTTTTTGCATCTTTGAGATACATATTTTCATAGGTATAAAAATCTCCCTCTCCTAAGGATGTTGTATCCATACCAATCTTAGGACGCATTAAAATCTCTGTTGTATGTACCTCTGAACGGGGATTTATTGGTTTTATGCTGAGTGCTTCATCTCCTAAGCAGAGAGCTTTTTTACTCTGGGCAGAAGCGGCACTAAAAGAGGTGACTCCTGCTATAACTTCACAAGAGTCATAGAGGGCTGTATCTTTCTTCTTAATAATATCAAGAAGATAGTATATACTTGAGTAAACACCTGCATCACCGAGGGTGACAAACGAGACAGTTTGGTACTTTTGCGTGGCTTCGAGGATCACTTTAGCTTCATTTACCCAATCTTCATAGACAAAGTGCATAGGGGAGTAAACAGGGATGATTGTTTTTTTCATATCTAAGAGAGTGAGTGCATCTTGTACTATTTTGTAGGAGATAGATTTGTTAAAAGAGTTATCTTCACTTTTTGTTGGAACGCAGATAACATCAGAGGCTTTAAAGGCATTAAGTGCTTTGAGTGTTAGGAGTTCTGCATCACCGGGTCCAAGTGAGACCATATATAGTTTTTGATTCATAAATCGAAGTTTAGCTAAAATACTCTTATGAAACTCTCACACTTAAAACAGATTATTACTTATTTAAAAAACTTTACAAAAATATCAGCCATTCATAGAGTGAGCGATACCATCATCAAGATAGCTTTTGATAAACGAGATGATATTTACTTTAACATGACCCGCTCAAACTCTAGCATCTTTAAGTGTGAGGAGTATCCTCGCTCCAAAGTCTATAATGCACCCTTTGATGTTATCTTGGCAAAGCGTTTTAACCGCTCAAACATTTTAGATATATCCCTTTTAAATGATGACAAGATTATTCGCATCAAAACAAGTATGGCTTCGGCTTATAAAGAGGAGATAACCTATCTGCAGTTAGAATTTACGGGAAAATATACAAACATTATCATCCTAGATGCACAAAACATCGTCCTTGAAGCTCTACGTCATGTTGATCTGTTCTCCTCTTTCCGTGAGGTACGAGTGGGACAAAAGCTACTTGATGTTCCAAATGCTCCTTTTGTGGCAAAAGAGTACCCTTTAGAAAATGTTGAAGAATTTTTACAAGAGGTGTATGCAAAAGAGCAGAACTCTAAGTTAGAAAATCTCAAAAAACAGAAGATTTCTTTTTTAAGTAAGAAGCTTAAAAAACTGCAAAAACTTTATGATAAGTTAGAGTCCCAAGAGCGACTTGAGGAGGAGGCTAAAGAGTTTGAGCATTTAGGAAATCTTGTTTTATCGAATGTGCAAAATATCAAACCCTACAGCCGAGAGTTGGTGTTGCACGACTATGATGGTTCTACTCTTGAAGTGAAGATAGACAAAGAGTACCCGACTCCATTTATGATAAGTGAGATGTTTTTTGCTAAGAGTAAAAAGTCTAAGCAAAGAGCCAAGCATTTACACATAGAGGAGGAGTCACTTCGCTCTAAAATAGAGCATATAAAGCTCTTCATTCATACGGTAAGTGTAGCAAAAGATGTAGCAAAGATAGAGCTTCTTTTTCCAAAGCGGGTGCAGAACAAAAAGATAAAAGTAGATGACAGCATAGAGACATTTTGGATAGAAGGGTATAAGGTGCAGCTTGGAAAAAATGAGAGAGGTAATATCTCTCTTTTACAAAAAGCACGGGCAAAAGATATCTGGCTGCATATGAAAGAGAGACCTTCTTGTCATGTTATCATCACAACTGACAAGCAAAATCTTCCGGAGAAGATTATAAAAGCGGCTGCGAGACTCTGTGTTGAGTTTACTACGACTGCAGAAGATAAGTTTTTGGTCGATTATACTCCACGTAGAGAAGTAACCATTCAGAGTGGTGCAAATGTTCTGTATAACAAGTATAAAACTATAGAAGTAGATACAAGGAGTTAAAAGATGGCAATCGGACCTGTGGGAAGTGTGATATTTACAAACCAGATGACACCCGTTGCATCAACGACACAAAATATGCACGCCAATCGGGTTGACTTTCAAAATATGATAGCACAGGCATCTGTTCAGGAGAGAGAAAAAGAGGTCTTGGAGGTGCGACCAACAGAAGAGAATCAAGAGGTCGATCCCGATAGAGAGCATACAAAAAACGAGGCGGATCAAGAGAATCAAAGAAGTGAGAAGCGCGAATCAGAAGATGTGGAAACAGAGGAGATAGTAGTACATAAATTAGATATTAAAGTCTGATTAGATATAATCTGCTAATTATTTTACAGGATGTATCCATGAGTATCTTTGGTGAGCATAGTGAGCGCATTACGACGGGGTTGGCACTTTTAGCGGGTGTATTTATTATAGGGTTGATTGACAACTTTTTTATAATGTGGCTTGTTTTTGGGGCTATTTATATCTTGGCATTTAAAGAGGCTGTGAAACTTTTTGAAGTTGAAAAAGATGGACTGCTTCCTTTTGCTATCGGGCTTTGGCTTGTGGCCGGAGTCTATCCCTACGGGGATGACCTTTTTGTGTTAGCGGGTGTTGCTTATGCGAGTGCTGTCGCTTTTAACAAAGAGGTGCAGTGGAGAGACTTTTTTCCTTTTATCTACCCAACAGCGGGGCTTCTGTTTGTCTTTACAATGTATCAAGAGTACGGGGTGATGTCTCTTTTATGGCTCTTAGCGGTTGTGGCTCTTACAGATGTAGGAGCATACGCAGTTGGCAAGAGCATCGGTAAAACTCCTTTTTGTGAGACCTCTCCAAATAAAACGATGGAGGGAGTAGTAGGGGGCATCATGGTTGCAACCTTTGGCGGGATGTTCTTTGGACTCTCTATTGTTGATTTGGGTGTTGCATTTTTGATAAGTTTCGCTGTCGCTGTAAGCTCTATCTTTGGTGACTTGTTTGAGTCCTCTCTTAAACGTGCTGCTGGGGTGAAAGATAGTGGTGACTTACTCCCGGGGCATGGCGGTGTTCTCGATAGAATAGATGGCTATCTTTTTGGTGGCATCGTTATGCTTGTACTACTTCGTGGACTTGTTTAATTGATTTTACTAGGCTCAACAGGTTCCATCGGGGTAAACACCCTCATTGTTGCAAAAAAGTTTGGTATAAGCGTTGAGGTTTTAGTCTGTGGAAAAAATATCACACTCTTAAATAAACAGATAGAGGAGCATAATCCTCAGGTTGTTGTGATAGCTGAAGCCGAAGATATACCAAAAGTAAATCACTCAAAAGTCTATGCCGGAAGTGAGGCGATACTCAGCGTGATAGCTGATGCAAAAAGTGAGCTTGTAGTCAATGCTCTTGTTGGGTTTTTAGGACTGCGTCCAACACTTAAAGCTCTTGAGTGCAAGAAGAGGGTAGCATTAGCGAACAAAGAGTCTCTTGTCGCTTGTGGTGCTTTTATAGATACATCAAAGATTCAACCCATAGATTCTGAACACTTTGGGCTTTGGTATCTCTTGCAGGATAGACCTATTGAGCGAATGATTATTACCGCTTCAGGTGGGGCATTTCGTGATTGGGATATTTCGCGTCTGAAAAATGCTACCTTAGCAGATACACAAAAACACCCAAATTGGTCAATGGGGGAAAAGATTACTATTGACTCTGCTACTATGGTAAACAAGATGTTTGAACTTCTTGAAGCAAGATGGCTCTTTGGTGAGGGAAAATATGATGCAGTCATAGAGACAAAGTCTCTTATTCACGCACTTATAGACTTTAGAGATGGCTCAACAACCGCACACTTCGCACACGCCTCTATGCAACTTCCCATAGCCTATGCTCTTGATGCAAAGATGAATGTAAATATTTTAGAGCATATTAATCTGCTTGAAGTGGGGAGTTTGGAGTTTCGGGAGATAACAGTAGATCGTTATCCTATTTGGGAGCTTAAAGAGGAACTTTTAAAGAGTCCAAAAAAAGGTGTTGTTATGAATGCAGCAAATGAAGCAGCGATAGAGAAGTTTATAAATAAAGAGATAGGGTTTATGGATATAAGCAGAGAGATTCTTTTGGCATTTGAAAAGTTTTCAGAACTCCCTCAAAGTGTTGCAGATGTGTTTGCACTTGATGCACAAGTAAGAGCTTTTGTAAGAGAGAGTTAATATGCTCAAAAAGATGCTCTCTAAATTTTTTACTGCATCTCCATTAAAGTTAGTGATAGTAACTACATCTTTTGTACTTGCTGGATCTATTCCCGGTGTCTATCTTATGTCCCTTCTTTTTTCACAAGAGTACACGCTTTTTTATTTTGAAGTCTCTATCATATTGCCATTGATGCTCACGCCTCCTATTATATTTGCATTTATAAAGTTAACTATGGAACTTGAGTATTTTAAAAAGCACTTAGAAGAGGAGATAGCAAAAAATAAGGCGCAAGATATTATCCTGTATGAACAGGCGAGGTTTGTTCTTATGGGTGAGATGCTCGCAAATATCTCCCATCAATGGAAGCAGCCACTCAATACCATAAGCTTAGCTCTTTTTAATTTGAAAAATTTTGAACACTCTAAAGACAAAGAGCGTGAGTTTTTAGAGATTATGGATAATAATATTACCTATTTGAGTAGTACCATTGATGATTTTATGTCCTTTTTTGATAAGCGTTCTAACTCAGAGGTGAAAATACTCTGTGATGTTATGCGTGAAATAAATAGTATTATTGAGGGACGTATAAAAAGTGAAAATATAGAATTTTCTGTGGTTGTAAATAGTGAGTGTGAAGATTTAGAGATAGCCTCCTCTATCTCTCAAGTGCTTATAAATTTAATAAATAATGCCACTTATGCTCTGCAAGAAGTAAAGAGGAAAAAAATTGAGTTAGTTTTTAATATTCAAGAGCAGGGTGTAGAGATTTTATGTTGTGATAATGGTTCGGGAGTAAAAGAGGAGATTCGAGCTAAAATATTTAATCCCTACTTTACAACAAAACATAAAAGACAGGGGACAGGCATAGGTCTTTATATGTCAAAAGAGATTATCAATAAATTTTTTAACGGAGAGATAGAGCTGCTTGATAAGAGTCAAAATACCTGTTTTAAAATAGAGATACCATACTCTGAAAAATGTATATTAAAAGGGAAGAAATGATACTAAGTATAGAGAGTTCGTGTGATGATAGTGCTATCGCCATTACAGAGATAGCAACAAAAAAGCTCCTTTTTCATAAAAAAATAAGTCAAGAGTTAGAGCATAGTGTTTATGGTGGTGTCGTACCAGAACTTGCTGCAAGACTACACGCTGAGGCACTCCCTAAGATTTTAGAGCAGACAGAGCCTTATCTGAAAGATGTAAAGGCAGTAGCAGTTACTTCGACCCCCGGTCTTGCTGTTACGCTTGTCGAGGGTGTCACCATGGCAAAGGCTATCGCTGTTGCTTTAGATATTCCCATCATTGGGGTAAATCACCTTGTTGGGCATATCTATTCGCTCTTTATAGAAAAAGAGAGTGTTTTTCCTCTTACGGTTCTTCTTGTTTCAGGCGGGCATACTCAAGTAATGGAAGTAAAGAGTCTGCATGAGATGGAGACTGTTGCCAAAAGTATGGATGATAGTTTTGGAGAGAGTTTTGATAAGGTTGCAAAGATGATGGGACTTGGCTATCCGGGTGGTCCACTTATTGAGGCGTTGGCAAAAGATGGAGAGAGATTAGCTTACAACTTTACCGTCCCTTTGCATCAATCCCCTCTTATAGCTTTTAGCTACTCAGGACTTAAAAATGCCGTGCGTTTAGCTGTTGAGGCAGCTAGAGAAGATAAAAGTAAGTATAAAGATATAGCTGCATCATTTGAGCATATTGCAGTAAAACATCTCACAATGAAGCTCAAAAAATATTTTAAGTCGGTAAAACCAAAGCGATTTGCTATAGTAGGTGGAGCAAGTGCAAACCTCTACCTTCGTAGAGAGATAGAGGAACTACTAAAACCTCACCACGCAGAGCTACTCCTAAGCGAACTCAAATACTGCTCAGACAATGCTGCTATGATAGGGCGCGTGGGAGTA
>JALWSY010000004.1:0-6931 GCA_027083035.1 Sulfurimonas sp.
CTCAAACAGTCTCTTAATCAACTTCAACTCGAAGTCTCTCTAGCCCTTTTAAACAAGGTCTCTCTGTTTGTGGATGGGAATTATAGGGGGTTGTTGCTTAGAGGTTTCTTAATGTGTGAGATTTTATAGGTAAATTTTCACAATGTATCTTTTTGCATTAATTTTTCTTATCATTTTACTTTTAAATTAAACCCTATATATGTAAGTACTTCCTATGTTGCTATTTATTAACTCTTTGTCTATAAAATTCATACACAAATAAACTATCTTATTAAAGATAGATAAAGGAATAAAATATGGGACTTTATGATCGTGATTATGCGAGGGGTAACTCTTATGGGTATGAAACGGCAAGTCGTGGAGAAGCGCAGATTGTCTCTTTTGTAAAAGAGACATATAAACTTTTCGCTGCTTCTATGATGGCTGGTGCTGTCGGTGCTTATGTTGGTGTTCCTTTAGCAGGAGCAATACAATCTATGATGTGGCCACTCTTCTTTTTGGAAATTGGTCTTTTGATAGGTTTACAGTTTGTAAAAAACAAGCCGGGTATTAACCTTATGGTTATGTTTGCCTTTGTCTTTATGACAGGGATTACTACAGCTCCTCTCCTCTCTTATACACTTGGTATGAATGGTGGTGGTGCTGTTGTAGGAAATGCTTTTGCAATGACAGCTGTTGTCTTTGGAGCTATGAGCTTTTATGCAATAAAAACTACAAAAGATTTTACAAGTTATGGTAAGCCGCTTATGATTGCTCTATTTGTTATTATTGGATTTTCAATTATCAATATGTTCCTTGGTAATCCAATGTTTCAGATGATAATCGCTGGTGGTGTTGTGCTTCTTTTTAGTATCTTAGTTATCTATGATACACAAAACATCATGAATGGTGCGTATGAAACGCCTATTGATGGAGCTATAGCACTCTACTTAGACTTTTTAAACATCTTTATATCACTCCTTCAAATCTTCGGTGTTTTAAACAGCGATGACTAAAAGTGAACTTTCACCCGAACTCTATCGGGTGATTGATGCAAACCTCAACCGCTTAAAAGAGGGTATCCGTGTTATCGAAGATATCATGCGTTACCGAGATAACAACAAAACTCTCTCCAAACAACTTAAAAATCTCAGACACCGCGCGCGTGTAGATGAGATAATAGAACTTCTAAAGTATCGTGATAGTATAAATGATGTACTACGCTCCTCATCAAAAAGTGAACTCAACAGAAATAACACGATAAGTATCTTAACAGCAAACTTTAAACGCGCACAAGAGTCCTCAAGAGTGCTTGAAGAGCTTTATAAACTTGAAAACATCGAGTACAGTGAAAACTTTAAATCTATCCGCTATGAGCTTTATAACCTAGAAAAGGAGATACTTCTTAACGAGAAGTAATAAATGCCACCTCAAACTCTAAATAGTTGAGTGGGTAGTTTTTCATTAACTCTTTTGTCTCTTTGAAGCTGAGTATATTTCGAGAACCACTTACACCACTTCTTTTAATGTAGCGAAACATCTCTCGTACATCATCAAACTCCATAGTGTACTTCACAACTTCAAACGCTGCATCAAAGGACTCTTTTTGTATCTTTTTAATCTCTTTTGCACTTAAGAGTAGTGGTTGCAAGCCTGCTGTTTTGTTGAGTGTCTTAAAAGTGCCAGCTGTAAATATAGCTAAAGAGAACGGGGTGTTGAGTAGTGTAATATTTTGAAATACACTCTGCAGATTATCTGCCCATTGCAGTGCCGATGCAGAAAAGATATAATCAAACTCATATGTTGCAAGATTTTCAAAAAGCGCTCTATCGTTAAAGTCTCCATAGATTGCCTCTATCTTCTCAGATTTTGGATGTAACTCTAGCATTCCCGGGGCAAAATCAACACCGACAAAATGCTCATACTCCCAATCTATTTTCCTACATAAAGCACCACTACCACACCCTAGATCTAAAATTCGTTTTGGTTTATAAGAGGTTGATGCGAGGAGTCTCTCAATAACTCTCTTTTGAATAGTGTTATGCTTTTCATAATGAGAAGCGTTTTTGGAAAACTCTGTACTTACTTTCATTTTTTGTTAATGACTAATGAGAGTGCGAACATAAGAATCACACTCAATACTATAGTAGCACCAGAGGGGAGTGAGAAGTGAAAAGAGAGTGTCATACCAAAAATCACACTAAAGAGAGCAAAGAAGAGAGATATAAAGATAGTCTCTTTAAATCCTACACGAAACTGTAGTGCAGCAGCAGTAGGAATCACCATCAAAGCACCAATAAGTAAAGAGCCAACAACTCTAATAGAGAGTGCTATTATGATGGCAACCACTGTTACAAGTAAAAAGTTGAGTGCTTGAACCTTAATACCACTCGTTTTTGCCACCTCTTCATCGTAGGTAATAAAGTAAAGTTCTCGACTAAAAAGCAGGAGCAGAGCCAAGGAAAGAGAGCCAAAAGAGACTATCGTTATCACATCAGCACTACTTACAGAGAGGATAGATCCAAAGAGGTAAGAGAAGAGCGAGTTGTTAAATGCACCTCCTAAAGAGACAATTATCACAGCGAGTGCCAGAGATCCTGAGAGTATGATGGAGAGAATAGCATCAGAGTAGAGGCTAAAAGAGCTTCTTAGATACTCTATAAGCCATGAAGAGAGTACAGCTACAACGACGGCTATCCAAAGGGGATTATACCCTGCAACAAGTCCTACAGCTACTCCAACAAGTGCAGAGTGCGCTAAAGTCTCACTCATCAGAGAGTAGCGCTTTAAAACAACAAAGGTACCGCTTATTGAGGCAAGTGTTGCAATAAAAAGACCAGCGATAAATGCTCGTTGCATAAATTCATACTCAAACATCTCTAACATCTATCGCTCCTAATGCCCATGCTTATGATTATGTAAAAGGTGTGCTTCTACTCCATAGAGACTACTCATATCATCACAAGAGAGCATCTCTTTTGGATTATTACAGATAGTTGCTTTTTGATTAATGCTAAAGAGTCGCCCTATATCATCAGCAATCACACCTATGTCATGTGTTATAAAGACAATAGTAATATTATCTTCTTTATTGAGCTTAGAGAGAAGTTTATAAAAGCGCTGTTGTGATGCCACATCCACACCAGTATTTGGTTCATCCAAAATTAAAATCTCTGGTGATGATGCAAGAGCGCGAGCTATCATAACACGCTGTCTCTGTCCACCAGAGAGTGTTCCCACCATCTTTTTTCGTAGATTAGTTATATCCATCTTCTCCATTGCATCATTTACAAAAGCAGCATCTTTTTTGGAAAACTTACTAAAGAGTCCACGATTTGCCACGCGTCCCATCTTTACAATATCCTCCACAGTCGCTGGAAAATTCTCATCTACCAATGATGCACGCTGTGGTACAAAACCTATCTTATACCACTCTTTAAAATCCTGCAATCTCTTTCCATAAATACGTACCTCTCCCGATGTAGGTTTCTCAAGCCCTAAGAGCATTCTGATGAGTGTTGTCTTACCGCCACCGTTAGGTCCTATAATGGCAATATACTCCCCCTTGAAAATCTCAAAAGAGATATTTTTTAAAATATCCATACCTCTTACATGAAAAGAGAGGTTTTTTACATCAAAAATGGGTAGTGTAAACTTTTTTAGTTGCACTCTAGTGCCTTGGATAATTTTTCTAAATTTTTATACATGATATCTTCATAAGTTACATTTGCCTCTGCTTCGTCTGCTGTTATGTTACCTAAAGGCTCTAAAAAGTCCAACTTTACGTGGGCATCGTTTGCAATCGTTCGCATTGCCTTATCGCTTATAAAGTTCTCAAAGAAGATAGTATCTGCCCCATGCTCTTTAATCTGCCTAAAGATTCGTTTCATATCTTCTGGTGTTGGATTTGCTTCGGGGGAGAGTCCACTTAGTGGCTCTACATGGAAGTTATACTGCTCTGCCAAGTAACCTATAGCATTATGATTTACGATGATAGTATCCACACTACAATTTTTCAGATACCTCGCATAACTCTTTTGTAGTCTCTGCAACATACGCAGATATCGCTCCTCATTTTGCAGATAAAAACCCTTATACTCTGGTCTGAGTTCTATAAGCGCTTCTGTTATCTTTTTTGTCGCTATTCGCATATTTGAAAAATCTAACCAGTAGTGCGGGTCTATCTTTGAGTGTGCGCACTGATCATCGTGATGCTCATGATAATCAAACTCATCACTCCCTAACTCACGAAGTTTTACAAACTGACTTATATCTAAAACTTTCTCTTGTGCAAAATGCATCGAATCTACCCAAGGCTCAAGCCCTGCCCCACTAATTATGATTAGAGAGCTTTTTTCAAGATTTGCCATCAGTTTTGGTGTAGGCTCAAAACTGTGAGGGTCAGTTCCAAAAGGGAGAATATTTACCACCTTGACACTATCTTCAGCCAGATGTCTCACTATATCATAGATGAAAAAAGTGCTGACACTTACCACTTTTTTCTCTACTCTCTTCTCTGATGCAGGAGTAGCCTTTTTAAAGGAAATAAAGAGTTCTAAAATTACAAAAAGGAGTAGTGCTAGAATAAAAACTATCTTGAACCTACCCATCTATATACTCCCATTGTCACAAATTATTTTTTTGAAATTATACCCTCTTTTGGCTAAAAAGAGACACAAGCTTCCAATAAAGTTGATAATCTAAGCTTTTTTAGATATAATTCGCCACTTTACAAACATAGGGATTTATATATGACAACTAGTCTTTTACTTATTGTTCAAATTGTTTTGGTGATTATTTTAGTCATCGCTGTTTTACTGCAGAAGAGTTCAAGTATCGGTCTTGGTGCTTATAGTGGCTCAAATGAGTCTGTTTTTGGTGCAAAAGGACCAAATGCTTTTTTAGCAAAAGCGACTTTTACTATCGGTTTTTTATTTATCGTAAATACTATTACTCTTGGTTATATGTACGCGCAAGATGCTCAAGCTTCCGTAGTAGATACTATGGTGGAAGATACAAATGTAGTAGCACCAAAAGTTACTCAAGTACCTGTAGCAGCGCAAGCAGAGTCAAACAACACAACAAAATAAACAAACTTCCTAAGCGAAAGAATCTCTTTCGCTTCAGACTATTCTCTAACTGGAAACAGATATGAAAAAAACTTTTCTTTTTTTACTTACACTTATCATCATTGGTGCATCTTATTTTGCCTATACAAATCTCTCAAAAATATATCCGTACTATACGCAACTTACGCAGACACACGTTGGTTTGGAGAAAGATTTACAACCTCTTGCACAAAAAAAGGCACACTTTGTAGGTTCACAAAAGTGTGTAGAGTGCCACAAAGAGAAACACAAAGCGTGGAGCCATTCACAACACCCTAAAATGATTCAAGATATCAAAAAGAATCCCTCCGTTGTAGTGGCTGACTTCTCCAAGCTTCCTTCAGATGCAAACTTTTTACTCAAAGATGCCATCTATACAATAGGTGGGAAGTTTAAGCAACGCTATATGATACGAAAAGATCTCAACGGCACAGAGGATTATGTACTTGGAAATTACCAATGGAATGTTCAGACTCAAAAGTGGCAAGGGTTTAAACCATGGAAATACTGGTACAAACATGCATACCCTCACGACAATGAAAAACTCCCAACTTCCCGTGCTTGTGATGGGTGTCACTTTACAGGATATATGTCCACACAAACAAGAGTAGAGACGGGTATAGCGTGTGAAGCGTGTCATGGTCCTGCATCTGAACATATTAAAGATCCAGAATCTCCACTCTATCAAGCATCTCTGCATGACCCTGTACGACAAAATGAGGTCTGCTTACAGTGCCACATGAGAAATAGAGACAAGCGACTTGAAGATCAGAACATGAGTAGTATCTATGGTGATGCACGTGATTACCCTATGGGATACGAAGCTGGAAAACCGCTGCATGACTATAAAATGGTAGCACCTTTTACAATGGGGCATGAGACAAAAGAGTTCTATGCAAACGGAGCAGCAAAGAAAAACCGTACACAAGGAAATGAATTTGTACACTCTATGAAGGGCAAACATGGCATCACCTGCATCAACTGTCATAACCCACACACTCTTGAGCCAACTGCAGAGCATAATAGTGGTAATGCGCTGTGTATGAAGTGTCACTCTTTTAACTCTCCAATAGGACCACACCAAAAGTCACTTGAAGCACATACACATCACAAGGCAGACTCTAAAGGCTCTCTATGTGTCGAGTGTCATATGCCAAAGACGGGTCGCCATACAGGAAAGTCTCCTATTACCGTAAGGAGCCACCTCTTTGGATTTACAACGCCTGCAGAGACCCTCAAGTATGGTATGCCAAAAGAGACAAATGCCTGTTTTGCCTGCCACAAAAATGACAGAGATATGCAAACTCTGCAAAACGATTTAGAGAAATGGGGGATTCTAAGCTGGAATAAACTCTAAAAACTATATAATTTCGCAATTATTTTAACGCAAGGAAAGAGAATGTTAGACGAAATATTTGAGAATTGTGAAGCAAAGATGCAAGGAAGTCTTGAGCATATGCACAGAGACTTCAAAACACTCAGAACAGGGAAAGTAATGGTCTCTGTGTTGGACAATGTGAAGATAGACTACTACGGAACACCTACGCCTCTTGATCAAGTTGGATCTGTTTTAGCTGCAGATGCAACTACTATAGTTATCAATCCTTGGGAGAAAAACCTCTTAGGTGATATTGAAAATGCCATCCAAGCTGCAAATATCGGGGTAAATCCTAACAACGATGGTGATCAAATTAAACTCTTCTTCCCCCCAATGACAGTTGAACAGCGTCAAGAGTCTGTAAAACAGATGAAGGTTATGGGTGAAAATGCAAAGGTAAGTATCAGAAATGATAGGCGTGATGCAAATGATAAAATCAAAAAACTTGAAAAAGAGAAAGAGATAA
>JALWSY010000004.1:6941-32941 GCA_027083035.1 Sulfurimonas sp.
ACACAAGATGAATCGAAGTCTGCGCAAGAAAAGATTCAAAAAATTACAGACAAATACATTGCACAAGTTGACAGCATCTTAAAAGAGAAAGAAGCTGAAATTTTAAAAGTATAATATCATGGATATAAAAAAAACATACATGGATGCAAATGCTCTTTTAGAGGGGCATTTTAAACTCAGTTCAGGAAACCACTCACAATTCTATCTGCAATCTGCAAAAGTTTTAGAAGATCCAAAAACAGCTAAACTTTTGGCTGAAGCCTTAGCAGAGCAGATTAAGAAGAGTGGCTTAGAGATAGATACTGTATGCGCACCTGCACTTGGTGGTCTTATAGCCGGATTCGCTCTTGCTACTGCCCTTGATGTTCGTTTTATCTTTGCTGAGAGAGTCAATGGTGCAATGAATATTCGTCGTGGCTTTGAAGTGACAAAGGGTGAAAGAGTATTGATGTGTGAAGATATCATCACAACTGGTGGTTCAGCAATGGAAGCTGCTGCTGTCGTAAAAGAGTTGGGTGGAGAGATAGTAGGTGTTGCTGCACTTGCAAACCGTGGTTTTTGTAAGCGCGAACACTCTGAGATTGAGACAAAATCTAACTGCAAATTGCCACAAGATATCCCATTCTTCGCCCTTGCTGACTTTACGTTTGAGATGTATGCACCAGAGGAGTGTCCACTCTGCAAAGATGGAAGTGAAGCAATTAAGCCGGGTTCAAGAGGGAACTAACCCTCTTCCCCTTTCTCTATCTAAAGTGACCAATAAATCCTAAATACACACCTGAGGTACTCATGTGTCCACCTACAGTATCTACATCATTACCCTTTATATGTAGATATGTCTTTTTATATCCTATTTCAAGACCAAGATCTGTTTTTTCGCTATATTTTGCTAAAAAATCTACCTTTGCCTTATAATCATAAACATTAGAGTCACCAAAAACATACATTTTGCCTTCTGCTTCTGCAGAAACAGAGGAGCCACTTTTACTTTTATCTATAATATAGCGTGATGTAAAAAAGAGTAAAGGGATACTATCACCTCCTGTTGAGTTGACCTGAACACCATCCATAAGAGTAACCACATAATCAAAATCAAATCGTTTTACGCCCCCGCCAAAACCAAATGAGGGGTACGAAGTATCTTCAAAAAATTCATAGTAGAGATAGGCTTCAATATCCACCTGTGTTAATCGACTATCAAAAGGAACTTCATTGAGTTTTTTTCCAGCTTGTTCCTCTAAAAACTCTATAAGTCCATTTATTATTTCATTTTCTGTTTCAACATGTAAAAACGACTCTCCGCTAGTTTTTAAAGAGCGAAACTCAGCATAGAGTTTAGGCCAATATTTTTGATCTGATTCAAGATTTATCCAAGTATAGATACCCGGAGCGCTGTTATGATAGATATTTCCAGATGAATTTGTCCAAAAATCTTTTGTAAAAATCAAGTTACCATCGGAGTTGGCGTAATACATCCCCACTCCTGTCTCTACATCCAACTCTACAGCTCCTAAGCTAGAAGCCACAAGCAGGGGCAAAAAAAGTTTTTTTCGCATACCCTTCTCCTAATGATATTGTAGTTGGCAGCTTACCATGCGCTCAACTAAAACACGGGCAACTTCCACTTTTCCATCTACGATGACAGTAATATTCAAATCTTCTAACTTCTTCTTCTCTTCTAAAGAGGTTACTTTAACTATCAAGTTGGCATCTTTAGAGTGTTTTAAAATAGCTTCACATATTAATCTTTTTTTATCCATATTGTCAAGGGTAACAATAATGGCTGCAGCCCTGCTGATATTTAAAGCGTTCAGTATCTGCGACTTTGATGCATCACCTAAATACGCCTCCACACCGGCGCTTAATGCCTCTTTAATATGTTTATTTGAGTTATCAATTACGACATAAGGTGCATCTAAATCTTCTAAGTAGTGTGTAACGAATTTACCGACTACGCTATAGCCACACACAATCACATGGTTCTCTCGTGATTGCAAAGGCGTCATATCGGTCACAATATCCTTCTCTTTTATCAGCGCATCGACAAAACTATGTATCTTTACTATAAAAAATGGCGTTACTATCATAGAAAAGATGACTACCAAGATTAAAAGACTCACCAAATTAGCATCAAGAATATTCCCAGCTGATGCCACAGCAAAGATAACAAAAGAGAATTCACCCACCTGAGAGAGGGAGAGTGCAGTTTTTAACGCCGTTGCACTACTGTTGTAGAGTCTCATAAAACCTACAATGATAAGAGCCTTCAAAACAAAAACCAAAGCAAAGATAGCTATAATAGTCCAAATATTTTCAAAAAAGACACCTACATCTATCTTCATTCCTACAACTACAAAAAAAGTCCCCAGCAAAATATCTTTAAAGGGTGCAATCTCCGACTCTACTTTATGATGATACTTCGTCTCTGCAATAATCATCCCTGCAACAAAAGCACCGAGCGAATAGGTAAAGCCCATAGCACTCGCAAAAAGTGACGCTCCTATCACAATAAAAAGTACAGATCCCATAAAGAGTTCATCAAGCTCTGATGATGCAGAAAAGTGTAATAACCATGTAACAACCCTTTTACCCACTACAAAGAGCAACCCCACAACAACAACTGCACTCAAAAATGTATGCAAAAGCACCACGGAGATACTCTCATCTCCCTCATTTGTTAAAAAACCTATAAAAATCAGAATAGGAATAACTGCTAAATCTTGAAAAATCAAGATACCTGTTGCATTTTGTCCATAGGGTGTGTAGATATCTTTAGAACTTTTGAGATAACTCAACACCACCGCTGTTGAGGAGAGTGAAAAAGCTAAAGAGACAATAATAGCAGAGGTCATATTAAGGGCAAAAATGTAGTGTAAAATAGTAAAACTCACAAGAGTAGTGAGTCCTACCTGCATCAAGCCATTTGCAAATATCTCCTTTTTCATACTCCCCATCTTTGCCAAAGGTATCTCAAGACCTATGGTAAACATAAGAAATACAATACCAAACTCACCTACCATCTCCAACTCATGTAGATGTCCAACATCTCGTAAATCAAAGGCATAGACGATGATTGTACCAGTTATAATATAACCGATAATTTGTGAGAGTCCTATCTTTTTTAGTAAAATATTAATGAGTATTGATATACCAAGTGCTGCAATTATATAAAGAAGTGTATTTTCCATTACCTAGGACGATGCCCCCTCTGTGCATCCCTGTAAAGTCTCTCTATAAGTTCCCTTTTTGTTTGTGAAATCCTATGACTCGTTTTCTTTACATGGAGCATTCGAGCATTTGCATATTTTGCCTCTTTGCTAGTTACCACTCTTTCTTTACTCATTTGCAATTTATTATTTACCAACTCAGCCTTGTAATAGTTTCCATCCTCTTTATTATAAAGAACTATCTCTCCATTACTCTCTATCCAATGAAAAGCAGCATTACCTTTGAGTAAGCCCTCAAAAGTAGAACCATCAGCTTGTGTAAAAGTTATTACTCCGCCTCTTGCAGGAGCTGCTACTGCTCCGACAACACCAAATATTAGTACCAACAACAACTTTGTTATCACTCTCATTTTACATCCTCTTTTATAATCTTAAAACGCATACTTCGCTCACTATCATTTTCACCTACTATCTCTATACTATACCCTGATGGTTCCGAGTTATAAAGCCGTGTTTTCTCTTTTTCAATAAAATCTCCCACACTATACACTTGATTAAACCGTGCATCAATCCCCTCTAAAGAGGTTAAAGGAAATGTTATATCATGTTGCACAAGAGCAACTTTATAGTGATGCATCTCTGTCTGCTCGCCACTCTCTGTATTTCCCTCTTTTTTTTCATCTACATGATAAAGTGTAGCAAAGAGTCTATTATCTGTAAAGGCACTATCTAGCGTATAAAAAGAGCGATCGGAATCAAGTCTATTTGTATCTCGGCACGCTAATAAAAAATACTCATTCTCCTTATTTGTCGGTAGTTTTATCACATCATTTGCACTACATCGTATAGTAAGAGTTTGTGAACTCTCTACAGTATAAAGTTGCATCTCTATCCCAGTATCGATTTTAGAGTAAGCACTATACTGCGTTGGAGTATCACCATCATACATATCCGTTGGTTTCTTTGCCCATGTTCCCCCGCTCATAATATCATAGTAGCCTAGACCAGAACCACCCCCATTATCATACAAATCATACAAATCAAAGAGTGCATGACCCATCTCATGTGCCATAATACCAACACTTGCTTTATGCTCGTTTGGAGTATCTAAAGCGTGTCTTGCTCCAAACATTGCATATATACCAGAAGTTTGCATCACACCGGTATCTTGCATAAGATAGACTCCATCTACTTTTGGTGCTTGGCTCTTTTCATAGTTCCAAGTATGCGCCCAGACAGATTTTCTTGCACTATCTCCATATGCCTGTTCTCCACCAGAGACTATGAAAATTATCTGTAACTCATCATAGCTAATTGCCCCATTCCCGTCTCTATCGTAAGAGGAAAAATCTATTGCATCATCCACGCTTCTGCTTGTGATAGCTGCACGAAGTTCTACATCTCTCACCTCTGTATCATCATAGCCACCCGGGTTGTTTTTTCCCATCTCTACTGTAATAACACCATCATTCATAATCCCATCTCTCTCCATAACGGGAAGTAGTTCTATAGCTGCTTCTGTATTGTAGTAAAACCATCTGTTGATAGAGTTTACTGATTTGTTAAAAACTTTGTCATACCAAATCGTTGGATTGCTTTCATAATAATCATTCCAGTTTAAAATAACAACGAGTGCTGGAACAGTAACCTTTGCGGGTAGAAAAGTTTCACTCCCATCTTCAGAGCTTTCACTACTACAAGCACTAAAGAACGTTAAAAAAGATAAAAAAAAGTAAATTCCAATATTTTTTCGCATTCATTCTCTCTATATAATATTTTATTATTCATATAATAGCAAACTATTTATAATAGGCTTCTTTAAACTATTTTATACTATAATCGCGTTAATAATTACTGATGGAGCATTTTTATGACAAAATACATCTTTGTGACCGGTGGGGTTTTAAGTTCTCTTGGAAAAGGGATTACAGCTGCTAGTGTTGGTACACTTTTAAAACACTCTGGTTTTGATGTAGGTATGTTAAAAATTGATCCATATATCAATGTAGATCCGGGAACTATGTCACCACTCGAGCATGGTGAGGTTTTTGTCACAAAAGATGGGGCAGAGACTGACCTTGACATCGGAAACTATGAGCGCTTTTTAGATGCTGCTTTTTTAAAGTCTGCGAACTTTACAACAGGTCAGGTTTACTCTTCGGTTATTGAGCGTGAGCGTGCTGGTGGCTATCTTGGTCAAACTATTCAAGTCATTCCTCATATTGTTGGTGAGATAGTAAATCGCATCAAACTTGCTGGTGAGGGACATGACATCTTAGTTGTCGAGCTTGGCGGAACTGTTGGAGACATCGAGGGACTTCCGTTTATGGAGGCGATTCGCCAGATGAAGCATGATGAGGAAGTTGCTGGAACATTTTTTATCCATGTAACACTTATTCCCTACATCAAAGCAGCAGGTGAATTAAAATCTAAACCAACACAACACTCCGTCCAAGAGCTTCGCCGTATCGGTATCACGCCACAGATGATTATAGCAAGAAGTGAAAATGGCTTACCAAAGACATTTAAGAAAAAACTTGCGATGAGTTGTGATGTCCATCCAGAGAGTGTCATCGAAGCACTTGATGCAAAGACTATTTACGATATTCCTGTCACTTTTTTACGCCAAAACATTCTCAAACCTCTTGCAAAAGAGTTAGAGCTTGGGGAACTTAACCCTGATATGACAGAGTGGGATACTCTGGTTAAACGCATCGTACAACCACAAAACAAGACGGTAGTCGGATTTGTTGGAAAATATCTTGAACTTAAAGAGGCATACAAGTCACTTACCGAGTCACTCATTCATTGTGGCGCCCACCTAGATACACGTGTTGAGATTAACTGGGTTGACTCAGAGGAGATAGAGGAGAAGGGTGCTGAGGCACTCTTGGCTGATTGTGACTCTGTTTTAGTTGCCGGTGGTTTTGGCAGCCGTGGTGTTGAGGGAAAGATAAAAGCTATCGAGTATGCTCGTGTAAATAAAGTCCCTTATCTGGGCATCTGTCTTGGAATGCAGCTTACCCTTGTGGAGTATGCAAGAAATGTACTTGGCCTTGAGGGTGCAAACTCCATAGAGTTTGATGCAGAGACACCACACCCTATGATCTATCTCATAGATAACTTTTTAGACCAGAGTGGCGGTATGCAGCTCAGAACACATGAGTCACCAATGGGAGGAACTCTGCGTCTTGGAGAGTACCCTTGTGACACAAAAGAGGGTTCTATCATCCGTGAAGCATATAGTGGGGAGAAGACAATCTATGAGCGTCATCGCCACCGTTATGAAGCGAATCCTGCCTACAGAGAGCAGCTAGAGAGTGCGGGAATGATAGTAACAGGAGAGTCTAATGGACTCATAGAGACGGTAGAGATAGAGGGACATCCTTGGTTCTTAGGTGTACAGTTTCACCCAGAGTTTACTTCAAGACTCCAAACACCAAACCCATCTATCCTTGCTTTTGTAAAAGCAAGTCTCAACACACAAAAATGATACACTAAGCTACCGTGCAACTTAAAAAACTCAACAAGAGAGGGGTATTTGAACTCCTCAGCCTCAGATTTTCCGATGCAGATAAAAAACTTTCCCACATCCCAAACCCTGCCCTCCTTCATGATGCAAGTGATGCAGCAAAGGCTATTGCTAAAGCGATTCAAGAGAAGAAAAAAATCACTTTAGTGGGTGATTATGATGTTGATGGAGTGAGTTCTACTGCCATTATGGTGGAGTTTTTCAGACAAATCCCCTACCCCCTTGAGGCTATCATCCCTAACCGTTTTAGAGATGGGTATGGAGTAAGTCCGAACATCCTCAAACGAGTAGATGCAGACTTGGTTATTACAGTAGATAATGGCATCTCCGCCTTTGAAGCTGCACAAATCTGCAAGGAGCGAGAGATAGATCTTATCATTACGGATCACCACACACCCGCAGAGACTCTTCCCGATGCACTCTATATCGTAGATCCTAAATTAAAGGAGTGTAATTACCCTTTTAAGGAGATTTGTGGTGCACAGGTAGCATGGTTGCTACTTGCTTTGGTCAAAAAAGAGCTTGGACTTCAGATAGATATGAAGCAGTTTTTAGACATCCTCGCTATTGCTATCATTGCGGACATTATGCCACTTATCGACATCAACCGTACACTAGTCAAGGAGGGGCTAAAGATAATGATGCAAACCTCTCGTCCTGCATCCATCATCATCAGAGACTTTTTGAACAAATCAAAAATCACAAGTGAAGATATCGCTTTTATGATAGCTCCGAGACTAAACTCCGCAGGACGACTCGAAGATGCCTCCATAGCGCTTGATTTTTTTACGGCACCAACCACACAGAGAGCCTACAAACAGTTTGAACTCCTCGGTAAACTCAATGAGTTACGCAAAGAGAGAGAAGCAGAGACTACAAAAGCAGCTATCTTGGAAGTCAATGAAGATGATAGTGTCATCGTTGTAAGCGGCGAGGGGTGGCATGAGGGCGTTGTTGGCATCGTGGCCGCACGACTTGTCGATAGATTTGCAAAACCTGCTATTGTGTTGAGTGTGGAGGATGGTGTAGCAAAAGGGAGTGCGAGGAGTATCGGAGAGGTTAATATCTTTGAGCTTATCAAAGAAAATGCTAAGTACCTTACTAAATTTGGTGGTCACATGATGGCTGCAGGGCTTGGTCTGAGTGCTGCAAATATCGATGCATTTAGAGAGGCTATCAATATCTCTGCGCAAAAACTCGACCCCAAAGATTTCATACCAAAAAATGATGTGAGTGGCATCTTAGAGACAGAGGATATTGACCTCGAACTCTTAGAGATACTTGAACAGTTTGAACCCTTTGGAGAGGCGAATCAAAAGCCGACTTTTTTACTTA
Source organism: Sulfurimonas sp. (assembly GCA_027083035.1). Lineage (GTDB taxonomy): Bacteria > Campylobacterota > Campylobacteria > Campylobacterales > Sulfurimonadaceae > Sulfurimonas. The sequence goes on from JALWSY010000004.1 coordinate 14,976, forward strand.
AAGATGCCGAAGTAGTGAGCATAAAACTGATGGGAGCCGATAAATCCCACTCAAGGATTGAGGTACGACAGTATCCTCACCAACAAAAAACTATCACACTTGTTGCCTTTCGCACAATCTATGAGATGCCCCAAGATAGAAAGATAACCTGCAGCTATAGCGTTGCAAAAAATGAGTTTAATGGCCGTGTTTCGGCACAACTCCTCTGCAATAAAATTTATTAAGATAATAACTTAAGCATCAAAAGAGTAAAATAGAGTAATAAGAGTCAAAAGGAAAGAGATGGAGAAGAAAGATTTTTTAAACAAAGAGGGACTACAACCTAAACTCTCTCGTCGTGATGCGATAAAACTAATGGGTATTTCACCTATTGCTGCGAGTGTTCTTGCATCAACTGCAGGAAGCAGTATCGCTGAGGCGAGTGAAGATGTCAAAGGAAAGGTGCTTATCGTTGGTGGTGGTGCGGGAGCCATCATGGCACTTGCCCGCATACAGCGCGCTATAAAAAATCCTGACATCACCATTATCGCGCCAAATGAGGTACACCTCTACCAACCGGGGCAGGTTTTTGTTGCAGCGGGTGAGATGCAGGTAGAAGATCTCTATATCGATAACAAAAGCTACATCGAAAAAGAGGGTGTCACTTGGATAAAAGATGAAGTAAAGAGCTTTGATCCAGACAATAACTCTGTTACAACAAGAGCCGGTCAAGAGGTCAAGTATGACTATATGGTTGTTGCTGCAGGTATTGAGTATCACTATGAGGCTATAGAGGGTCTCAAAGTAGAAGATATCGGAACAAATGGTATCAGTAGTGTTTACCTCAATGACCTTGAAAAGGGAACAGCAGAGGGTGGGCCTATCACTTGGAAGTGGTTTAATGAACTCAAAGAGATGGCAAAAACAAAAAAACCAAAAGTTATCTACACACAGCCAAACACACCTATCAAATGTGGTGGCGCACCGCAGAAGATGCTCTATCTGAGTGCAGATTATCTGCGTCAAGCAGGCTTGAGTGCGGATTATAACTTTGTTGCGAGCATTGGAAAGCTCTTCTCTCTTCCTGCCATCGATACAGCACTCCATAAAGTGCAAGATGGGTATGATACCATCACGAACAAGTTTCAACATCACCTCAAATCCATAGATGTAAAAGGGAAAAAAGCTACTTTCTTGCACGCTTATGAAGAAGAAGTATATGATGAAGACTTTGATACTACTGAGATGGTAAGTAAAATCGAGACAGTTGTGATGGAGTATGATTTCATCCACATCGTACCACCGATGAGTCCTCCAGATGCAGTCAAAAATTCTCCACTTGTAGGAAAGTCCGGATGGCTGGAAGTTGATAAACACTCTCTGCAGCACAAAAAGTACAAAAATGTCTTTGGTATTGGTGATGTGTGTGGTATTCCTATGGGGAAAACAGGAGGGTCTGCAAGACACCATGGCCCTATTCTTACCGAAAATCTTCTCTCTGTAATGCAAGGAAAAGAGCCAAAAGCTTCTTTTGATGGCTATACGGTCTGTCCTATTAAAACAGAGTATGGAAAAATCATAATGGCTGAGTTTAACTATGATGGACCAGCTCCGACACTTCCACTTGCATTTGATAAGCCACGATGGATATGGTGGGCATTTGACCTTTATATGCTAGAGCCAATGTATAAGTACTTAATGCTTACGGGTAGATTTTAGATTATATCTTATGCTAGAAAAAAGAGAGTGCCTTAAAGCCCGTTCAAAAATACAGGTTTTTTCTATCCTAAAAGACAACTCTCTTGCTCTTGCTACGGAGCTTCATGGGATAAAAATAATCTCTCTTGGGAGCTGTGAATCACTACAAAATATTTCACCTGAACTTTTAAGCTATAGCACAACTGCTTACTGTTTTAGTTATGACTCTGCTCTTTTTGCTTTTGCAAATGGGAGTGTCATCTATGTTATAGATACACACACAAAATTACCTATTCAGACCATTAAAACTGCAGAGGGTGAAATTACGCTACTCTCTTTTGTTCCTAACTCAAAATACCTCGTCACAGGAACAAAAAATGGACGTGTAATGCAGTACCGCTATGATGGACGTTCTCACCTCTCTAGACTCTGCTCCTTTGGAAAAAATAGCACAAGTGCCTCTGCAAGAGTTAAAAATAACTATGTTAGTGCCTTTGCTTTTTATGAAAATCTCTTTGCTGTAAGTGGTTATGGAGGTGTGATTACTATCTTGCGTATGCACTCCTATACACATAGATACAATATAAATGCATCAAAGGTACGTATAAATACTCTTCTTTTTTTAGATAAAAGGCGTCTTGTAAGTGGTAGTTCAGATGGTATTGTTAAAATTCACTCTTTGAAAAAATACTCTCAAGCCAAAAGTGTCACTACCCCTTTTAGTGAGATTAGGCAGATTTTACTTATGCCCAACCCTGACTATATTCTAGTAAGTGCCAAATCAGAAAAGCTTGTACTCATCAATATAACAACAGCAAAAGTAGTCAACACCTCCTATCTTCATTTTGATGCAGAAGTAACACATATGCAACTCAGCAGAGATAAACAGCTCCTCGTTGCCCTTGTATCAAAAAAAGTCATTACAGTAGAACTGCCAACTACCCAGCATCTTAAGTCCTTCATCTTGCACAACTCCCTCGACAAAGCGTATGAGCTTATACAAATGGATCCAACACTCCAAGGAACCCGTGAGCATAAGCGTGTAGAGGTGATGTTTGAGAAGCAGTATGCCAAGGCCATAGAAGCTCTTATCAATGCTGATACAAAAGAAGCGAAGAAGCTTTTAAAGAACTTTAATGATATAGAAAGCAAACAAGAATCCATCCGTGCCATTTTTAAAGCTTTTGAACTCTATCCTCGCTTTCAATCGCTCTATGCCGATAAGAAGTACGCCCTCGCCTATGCAATGGCAGAGAAACATCCTGCCCTTAAGTACACTAAACAGTATCGTAAAATGGAAGAGGGTTTTAAAGAGGTCTTTGCCTATGCACAAAAGCAAATACTATTGGGGCGTAGTGATGTTGCAAAAGAGATTCTCTCCCCTTATGCAACTGCCATCTCTAAAAGAGCCATACTAAACCTTGTACTTAAAGAGAATGAAACCTTTATAAAGTTTCTCAAAGCTACTGCAGAGAAGGATTACACTCTCACTCATGAACTCGTCTTAAAAAATGAACTCTTTTCACAAATTCCAAGCTATATAACACTACAAAATGAGCTAGAGAAAAAACTGCATCATATACGAAGACTCATCAATAACCTTAAAATAGAAGAGTCAATAGAAGCAATAAAAGAGTTACTAAATATTCCCTCACTCAAAGAGGAACTTCAAAATCTCTACAGAGATGCAAAAGCTGCTAGAACACTTCAGGAAGCTTACAGTAGAGATGATTTTAAAACTTGTTATGAAATTTTAGATGGAGAAGCAAATCTTGAAGAGATTGAGCTTACAAAACTTCTAGAGAAGCATTGGAGTAAGCTTATGAATAAGGGAGAGGAGTTTGCACTACAGGGAGACTTTAAGAGTATAAAACAGCTTTTTAAAGAACTTCTTTTTGTAAAGACACGCATAGAGAAGATAGGTGACCTCATCCGTTTAAGTTTTCAGACCAGAATAAAAGCACTTTTAGCAAAACGAAAATTTCCAGCAGCAGAGAGCATTATCTACACCTATCTAGATACTTTTGGAGTAGATAGTGAAATCATACATTTACAAAAAGTATATGAAAACTATGCAAGAAAAAAACTCGCGCTTATGCCAAAGAGAGAGATCCCTCTTAGTAGAAACAGTTGGATAGAGTCTCCGATTATTGCATCATCTGAGTAAGAAAACCAAAACAAGTAAATCAAATTTATTATTTTAAATTTTCATCTAACTTATCTAAAAGTTCCATACCATCTTTAACATCACCTTTAGCAGCCATTAGTGTAAATCTTGTTTTAGCATCAAACTGAGCAAGAGCAACTGTTGCGAGTTCATCAAAAAGTTTGTTAAGACTAACACCTTGCTCTTTTGCATACTGTTTGAGTCTTTCGTGTTTTGAGTCGGGCATTCTAAGTGTAATTGTACTCATGAGATCTCCTTTATAAAATCTTCTGGTGTAGTAATAATGTGATTAAATACAAGTTCAGCATTTGTAAAATCTTTTATATTGTAAGTTATAATTGCCTCAGAACCACTAGATACTGCGAGTTCAACCAGAAAATTATCATCTTCATCTTTTAGGTTCGGTCTCCAACTATAATAGATATCATTCCATTTACATTGCGAGAGGTAGGCATGAAAAAGAGTCTGTTGTTCATCTGCAGATAAGGGTGTTAAACTTTGAATCTTTTTTCTTTTCATAACCGACTCATACTCCTTAAAGAGAGATTCACTCATTTGGGGTGAGACTTTTCCAAGAAACACCAACCTCAGAAGCTCTCTTGCTGAAGACTCCTTTTTTATAAGTGCCGATATCCATACACTTGTATCTATTACTACTTTCATACCTATATGATAGCATATTTGCAATCATATTTCAAATATACAAGAAATTAAGAATTAGGTAGTATGAAAGATTATTGTTGCATCATCTGGGTAAGTATAGCCACAGTAGTATCAAAACTCTCTTTATACATCGCTCCTTGAGAGATAAACTGCTGCATTATCTCTTTTTTATCTATCGCTTCATCAAGTTCTGGATCGGTTCCTTTTGTGTAGGCACCTATGCGGATAAGTGTCTCATTCTCTTTTAAAAGAGTGTAGAGTCTTCGAAACTTCATCACGGCTCTAAAGTGCTCTGGAGTTATGATGTCATTCATCACTCTTGATGCAGAGTTTAAGATGTGGATAGGCGGATAGATACCAAAGTCGGTCATCTCCCGTGAGAGGACTATGTGACCATCGAGGATAGAGCGAGATTGATCAGCGATGGGATCACTCATATCATCCCCCTCTATAAGTACAGTAAAAAAGGCAGTTATGCTCCCCTTCCCCTCCTCTTTTCCTGCGCGCTCCATTAGTTGTGGCAGAAGTGTAAGGGAAGATGGCGGGTATCCCTTTGAGGTAGGCGGCTCTCCAAGAGCGAGTCCTATCTCGCGTTGTGCCATAGCAAAACGGGTCACTGAGTCCATGATGAAAAGAACATCAAGTCCTTTCTCTTTGAAGTACTCCGCTACACTCATGGCAGCAAAAGCACCATACTTACGCATCAAAGGACTATCATCTGAGGTTGCTACGATGATAACGGTATTTGTCAAGTCACCGCCAAGGTTTTTCTCTATAAACTCAGGCACCTCACGACCACGCTCACCAATGAGTGCCACAACCTTAATAGGTGCATCGGCCCCACGAACAATCATCCCCATCAGTGTGGACTTTCCAACACCGCTTCCTGCAAAGATACCGAGTTTTTGTCCCTTACCACAAGTAAGCAGTCCATCGATACTCTTGACACCCACACTAAAGACCTCATCTATCATACCACGCTTCATCGCAGCTATGGGAGACTTGATGATTGGGGAGAGCTTTGAAGTGCCGATGCTTCCCCTTCCATCAATAGGACGCATAAAAGGATCTACAACACGCCCAAGCAGACCTTCACCTACGGGGATATTCATTCCCGCAGAATCCAAAAAGACCTTATCACCAGAGGCAAATCCATCTACAAAACTAAAGGGAGTTACATAAAAGAGTGCGCCCTCTATCTCTGTTACCATCCCTACAGTCTCCTGCCCCGTCTCGTTGGAGACTATCTTTACCATATCGCTGATACTTACACTCAGCCCTGTAGCGATAATGACCGTAGCGTTTATCTTCACTACCTCACCAAAGGAGACAGAGTAGTTTCTCTTTGCAAGTCGCTCTTTGAGTGATGCTAGTGACATGAGATTAGTATCTTGAACCTGATGGGGAGTTTATGAGAGAGAAGAACTCTGCGCGTGTCTTCTCATCTTTTTTAAAGAGACCACGAAGAGCAGAGGAGGTAGTTGTCGAGTTTATCTTCTCAACACCACGCATCTCCATGCACATATGACGCGCCTGAATTACTACAGCAACCCCCTTCGGGTTGATAGTATCCATAATAGCATCAGCTATCTGCTCTGTGAGTTGCTCTTGAATCTGCATACGACGCGCAAAGACATTGACCACCCGCGGAATTTTAGAGAGTCCTACAACCTTTCCATCAGGAATGTAAGCAACATGAACCCGTCCGATTATAGGTAGTAAATGATGCTCACAAGTGGAGTAAAACTCTATATCTTTTATAAGTACCATTTCATCATTAGAGCTTGTAAAGAGCGCTTTTGAGAGTATCTCTTTAGGGTTTTCTTTATACCCTCCATAGATAAATTCGTACGCTTTTCGCACACGCCTTGGTGTCTCTAGCAGACCTTCACGAGAGGGATTCTCTCCTATATGTTGCATCATCAGCCGTACTGCTTCTTCAAACTGTTCATTCTCTTTCTTTGACAAAATGCACCCTTTTTGTAGTAATAACGTAAGGGTAGCACTTCTTTGCTGAAAAGCTTCTAACACATCTGTGCGCAGTTACACTCATAATAAACGACCCTGTTACGTCCTCTCTCTTTTGCCTCATAGAGTGCTTCATCAACACGTTTAAGTAATCTCTCCTTATCTGCATTATCATCACAGATGGTAAAACCTATACTAATGGTAATCTGCCCTACCCGCTCAAAGTTGTGTAACTCTACACTTTTTCGGATTTTCTCTGCAAGAATCAGCGCTCCATCATAGGTCTCATTTGGTGCCAAAAGGAGAAACTCTTCACCACCCCAACGGCCAAAAATATCTGTATCACGAATATTTGCTGTTACAACTCTACTAAACTCTTCTAAAACATAATCTCCCATATCATGACCGTAAGTATCATTCACTCTCTTAAAGAAATCTATATCAAACATCATTATCGCAAAGGAACTTTTATAACGTTTCGAGCGTTTTATTTCACTCTCTATTGCAAGATTCATGCTATATCTGTTTTTTATACCTGTAAGTGTATCAAGTGTTGCAAGAGCTTTCATCTTCTCTTGCATCTTCACACTCTCAGTTATATCTTTGCTCGTAGAGACAAAGTAGATGATAGTGTCATCCTCCTCACTCAAAATAGGAGTAATAACCTGATCCTCATAATAAATTTCTCCACTCTTTTTTGCATTTATAAATGTAGCTTGATAACTCTCTTTGTTGAGTATTGCCTCATACATCTTTCTATAAAATGCTTCACTATGTTTACCAGACTTAAAGAGTCTATTTGTATTCCCAATTACTTCACTTTTTTTATACCCTGTATGGCGTACAAGCGCTTCATTTACATAAGTTATATACCCCTCTTTATCCGTAATACGTACCATCTCATCCATCTGTTCCATTGCCTGAGCTAGCTGTTTAAGTCTCTCTTGTGTATGTAAAAGGTCTGTAATATCAACCGCTGTTCCAAGTCCCGCGTAACCACCCTCATACCGTATAGTATTTGTATTTACACGACAAGTAAGCGGTGTACCATCTTTGCGAATAAGAATAGTATCGTTATAGACAAGTGGAAAATTCTCTCCACGTAAACGTTTAAATACGGTTTGATGAATGAACTCTTTTTTTGTATCTTCAACCAAGGCCCATGAGTCCATCTCATAGAGTTCTTCCTTTGTGTAGCCAACCATTTGTGCAAAGATATCATTAACATATACAAACTTCTCTTTGTAGATAAAGACACCTAACTGTGAAGTCTCTAAGACAACTTTTGTCCGTTCTTCACTCTCTCTAAGGAGTTCTTGAGCCTCTTTTGCCTCTATCTCTATTATGCACTTCTCTATCTGTACCTTAAGCTTGTCTAAATCAACAGGCTTTGCCACATACCCATCTACCTGCAACTCTATAGCCTTAAAGAGATACTCGCTATCTATGTGTGCTGTAGTAAAGATAACAAGCTGATTTTTTCGAATGCACTTCATCTGTGCAACCATATCAAGTCCATTCATCTTTGGCATTCGAATATCGGAGATAACAATATCTATCTCACCATTTTGTTCCTTATATATTTGTAGTCCCTCTTCTCCATTTTCGGCGAGATAGAGCCTCTTACAAAAACGCTCAATAAAACGTCTGAGTGCTTCTCTAGCATTTTGTTCATCCTCTACATAGAGTATAGTTATATTATCTTTTTTCATTAAAATCCATCCTAAATTCAACACCATTCTCTATGTTGCGTACACTCAGTTTTGCTTGCATATTCTCCTCTATAATCATTTTTGACATATACAGACCCATTCCCGTTCCTTTTCCCTGCTCTTTTGTAGTAAAGTAAGGTTCAAAAATTCTGCCTATAAGTGATTCGGGAATACCACCAGCATTATCACGAATAAAAATAGAATGCCCCTCCAGCTCTATCTCTATCTTAGCATTTTCAATTCCTTTTGCTAATAAGGCATCTTTAGAGTTGTTGATGATATTTAATATCACCTGCAGAAACTCATTTCTATACCCCTCAACCTCAAAACTCTCCCCAGATATCAAGATAGAAATATTATTATTTGTAAGTTGTGCCATTTGCAGAGAGAGCGTCTTCTCTATCGCTTCTCGGACATCAAAAACCTCTCTAGTTTTATCAACTCGGTAGAAGTTTCTAAAGTCATCTATCGTACTCGACATAAACTTAATAATCTCTTTATTTTTCTTAATGAACGCATCAATAAACTCCGCATCAATCAAGCCATCTTCATAATCATATTTGAGATTTTGAATAGAGATACTTATCTCATTAAGCGGCTGTCTCCATTGGTGTGCTATTGCGCCTATCATCTCTCCCATAGATGCCATTTTACTCTGCTCTTGGAGCGTTTCAAGCTGTTTGATATTTTCCTGCGTCTTCTCCTGCACAATTTTTTCAAGATTTTCATTTAGCTCATGTAACTCTTTTGTTCTCTCTAAGACTTTCTGCTCTATCTCTTTTTTCGAGTTTTCTAATCTCTCTAACATTAGCTGTAAGGAGTGAGAAAGTGCGCCTATCTCATCATTTCTATCTAAAACTTCAAAAGCTATCTGCACCTCAGACTCTCCTGAACTAATCTTTTTTGCCTTCTGTGTAAGCTGCACTATTGGTGAGATGAGATAACGCATCAATAAAAGTGAGAAAAGGGCGATAAAAATAGTGATAAAGAAGATATAAAAACCCAGCTTCTTTTGCAGCTGCCATGATTGTTCTTTTAAAAATTTATCACTTGTTTTAAGAGCTAAGATAATATATTTTCCCTCTTTAATAAAAAGTTTTTGATGCGCATAAGCGCTACTCCCCTCAAAATAGCTCTCCCTACTCAAGTCAAAATCATCACTTATCTTATGCCCATGCCCTAAATCAAATCCAAATGTTTTCCCCTTGTCCTTATGGTAAATATAATACCCATCCTCATTTGCAATATAGAGTTCCTCCTCTGAAGAGGCTTTTGTTGCTAAAATAGAAAATAGTTTATCTACATTAGCATTAATGATAACTATAGCAAAAATCTTTCCCTCCTGATAAACAGGAAGGGCTATTCTCATAGTGGGTATATAAGGGATTGAAAAAACACCATGTTCCTTATTTAGATTTATTTTTGAGACATAGATATCATCTTTATTGAGCAATAGTGCCTCTTTGAAATATTCTCGATTTCCTTTGTTTTGCAGAGCTGACTCTTTTTCTGTTCTTACTCTTCCTTGAGAATCTTTGAGACTTACAACAAGTTCATCTCCATTTGCACCAATAAGCCGAATATTAAAATAGGCATCACTATGAGCAAGAAGTGATTGAAAGTTTTTTCCAAGTTCTCTTTTTAGAGAGGAGAGTGTCTCATTGCTCTTTGCATCATAGTTATACCTATTTTTCATAGCTCTATAGATAGCATCTATCTTTTCATTTTGCGCTAGCAGACGTACATCCTTTTTCATTGCTTCTATATCTTTTTGTATCTGCTTGGCATCGCTTTTTAATTCTGAATGCAAAGAGTCTAAAAGATTTTTCTTTACATAATCACTCATCTCACTATAGGAGATAATAGAGACAAGTAATACCCCAACACCAGCAACAAAAAAAGTACCGATGGCTACTTTGAGAGAGAGGCTAATCTTCATAACTACTCTCTTCAAGGACTGTAGAGAGAATGATATTTGCTCTCTTAACAAGTTCGTACACATCTGTTGGTGTTTTCTCGGTATCAAGTTTTGGATACCCTTTAGATCGCTCTATCTCATAGTAAACATCTATCTCCGAGATAGTTCCACTAATGAGCCTGAGTGCATTATACACAGTAGTAGGTGTAATGATATCATCTTGGGGAACGCTAATCTTTGCTGACTTGAAATTACCTCTCTCTTTAATAAACTCAAGCTTTTTCAAAAGTTTCAAAGATTGGAAGTAAACATCACTTGGTCGTTTTGATTTTGATCTCTTTGATGTCACCACCACATCTTTTCCAAGAAAGAACTGACTCATTTTTTTCACATCACTCTCTATCTTTTTAGCTAAAACATAGGTCTCGTTTGGTGTATATTCCTCATTTAAAATAGCATCTAACTCATAAGATATTTTCCAGAGGTTATCATAAACATCTGAAGGTGTTTTCTTTGTGTAGTGCTTTTTATAGAGTAGGTCTCGATAGGAGTCTAAAATGGTACGCTCTTTAAGAGAGTCATGGTAGATAAGATGCAACTCATCATCAAGCCTCAAAATCAGTTCATACACCTCACTAGGTGTAATCTTTGTGCTTGGTGAATCAGGAACTTCTGAGGGAGCAAAACCTTCGAGTTTTTTCAGTTTAGCAACTTTTTCCAGATCTTCTATCCCTTTTTCATAAACATGAATAGGTTTAAGCCCATAGATATAAGTTGTATCTTTTGCATGTGCATGAATCCCTTTTTGCACCTTGATATATTCTATCTTTTGTAAAATATATTCACTCAGAGCATAGACATCATTCGGAGACTTAATAAGTGTAGCTTTGGGATACTGATTGAGAGTTTTTTCAACACTAAACTCTGGGAGCAGGGCGATTGCATACTCTAAAAGTTGCACAACATCAGCAGGTGTTTTTTTCTCTTTTGGTACTTGCAACTCAAAATGACGCTCAACCCCTAAACGCCTCGCAATCCTATTAAGCTCTGCAATAACCGTCTGTAGCGAATCATAAACCTCAGTAGGGGAGATAACCTTCTGCTCTATTTTTGGTACAGGTACTGCTTGCATCCATAACTTTTTCTCAACTCTGTGTATCTTTTGTATGAGTGCTACAGATTTGTAGAGTGCATGATTTGGATGCTGATTCTCTTTGAGTGGTGGCATTGTAACAGTAATATTCTCTCTTTGGGTAAGTCTAAGAAACTCGATGAGATCTACAGCTTGTTTTGCCTGCGCATACACATCTGTAGGTGTAAATCCCTGCCCCAAGAGTGCATCAAAGCCAAGTGATATCATCCAGAGTTCTCTATAAACATCAGAAGGAGTTTTAGAGTAAAACTGCTTATAAACAAAAGAGGAGAGTTCTACCTTCTTCGTTTGTGTAAGAAGGTAGAAAACTTCCTTTTTCAGGCGGGAAACATTGTTATAAACATCCTGAGGAGTGATATCACGAGGTGGTACAGGAGGTACAGTAATGCCTCCCATTCCATTTATCTCTCTATATTTATCTACCTTACGCAAAACCTCAATACTCTTTTGAAGCACATGCCGTGGTAATTTATCCTTTTGGGGAGCTATATCTTTGAGTGCTTCTCTCACCCCATGTGCTTCTCTCAGTGCTATAACTATCTGCTTGAGAACAAGAGCCTCAGAGTAAACATCAGAAGGAGTCTTCAAAGCTGCATGGGATACAAGTGTGAAAATAAAAAAGAGAAAAAAGAGAACCCTCATACCACTACCTTTTTTTATTTATTATCTAGCATATAGAATTAAAAAGAGGTAAAAGCTTGAAGAGAATGTAAAAGTTTTGTAAAGAGAGAAGAGAAGCCAGAGTATCTTCTCTTCAACCTCTCTTAGTGAATTAAAACATGAGGAACAATAAGTGGATACCTCTTCATCTTTCTAAAGATATGCTTACGCACAACTTGGCGTAAGTCTGCCTCAAATGCTCGTGGATTCTCGATAAGTCCACTTTTAATATTCATCAAGAAGACCTCAACAACATCTTCCATCTCTTTTGCAAAAGCCTTATCTTGCCTATCTGGCACGATACCAAAAGTAGTCACTTTTGGCTTAGAGAGCATTTTAGAGTTCTGTTCACTCACCTCAACAACAAGCATAACCACACCATCTGATGCAAGTTTTTGACGATCAAGTACGATGTCATCTGCGATTTGGTGGTTGTTTTGGTTATCGATGTAAGTTTTTCCTGTTTTGACAGTTTTTACTTTTCTCATGTACTTCGGTGCAACTTCTATCTGCTCACCATCAGTCATAAGCAGAATGTTTCTCTCAGGAACTCCACACATCATACCCGTCTCACGGTGGCGCATAACATGGTTGTACTCACCATGGATTGGTAAAAAGAACTTCGGATTTACAAGGCGAAGCATAAGTTTTTGCTCCTCTATAGAAGCGTGACCAGAGACATGGATATCTTTACTCATCTCCACTCTTGCACCTGCGCGTTGCAGATGGTTAAGCATACCAGAGATGCTTCCCTCATTTCCAGGAATAGCACGAGAGGAGAGGATGATTAAATCTGTAGGTTTAATCTTAATATGTCTATGCTCACCAATACTCATTCTAAAGAGTGCCGAGTTTGCCTCTCCTTGTGAACCTGTTGTCACAATAAGCACTTCTTTGTCATTTAAACGACCAACTTCATCTGCATCAACAAAGATATTTTTTGGAAATTTTACATAGTCATACTGCATCGCAAGCTCAATGTTTCTCTCCATAGAGCGACCGATAACACACACCTTACGCCCATACTTCACACCATACTGTATAGCCTGCTGCACACGGTGAATGTTCGAACTAAAAGTAGAGAGCAAGATACGCCCCTCAGCTTTTGAGAAGATTCTATCAAGTGCAGGACCAACGCTAAGCTCTGAACCTGTTGGAATAGGGTTGTGCGAGTTTGTAGAGTCACTTAAGAGACACAATACACCCTTATCCCCATAGTATGCCAGACGATGCAGGTCTGCAGTATAGCCATCAACTGGAGTGTAGTCTATCTTAAAGTCACCCGTGTGAATGATAGTTCCCGCATCAGTAGTGATAGCTAAAGAGGAGGAGTCGATAATAGAGTGTGTCATATGCATCCACTCTATCTTAAAGTCATTTCCTATCTCATAGATTTGACGCTTTACGATAGGGTTAAAATACTTTCTATGCTCTTTTAAGTGATGCTCATCAAACTTGTTGCCAATCATCGCTAAAGGGAGTGGCGTTCCATAGATAGGAAACTGCATCTCTTTAAAGAGGTAAGGCATAGCACCGATGTGATCCTCGTGCGCGTGTGTAATGATAATCGCCACAATCTTATGCTTAATCTCACGAAGATAAGAGAAGTCAGGGATAAGAATATCCACTCCATGCATACTCTCATCGGGGAAACTCATTCCAACATCTATGAGAATAGCCTCTTTCTCCGTCTCAAAAACTGTGATGTTTCCACCAATCTCGCCAAGACCACCAAGTGGTGTGATGCGCACTTTTGCCTTTGAGTTTAGGTCAAGTTTGTAGTGTGGGTTAAGACGCTGTTTATGTGCCTCTTGATTTTTTGTTGTAAATGTACGAAGCTGCTCATCTATGGGAGTAGGGGCTCTTCTGTGACGGTTACGGTTTTTGTTTTTGTTGCCGCTGTTGTTTGGCTTGTTGCCTGATTGTCTGTTGTCACCTGCATTTCTGTTTTGATTGTTATTTCTGCGGTTATTGTTATTTGGTTTACGGTTGTTGTTATGTGGTTTAGATTCTGTTTTTGGTGCATCTGCTTTAGGTGCAGTCTGCCCTCTGTTTTCTTCTGCCATCCAAACTCCTTTATATTATTGTATAGAGTTGGTGATAGTCCTTAGTGTCAAGTTGATGAGGTCGAATCGTTAATGCAAGCTCTAATCTCTCAAAAGCATCAACTAAAAGTCTCTTCTCATACTTCTGCGAAAGATTTTTCATAAGTGTCTTTCGAGGTTGGGTAAATGCTACTTTGAGCATAGCCTCAAAATCCTTATCTGATCTATCTGCATGTTTTTGTATAAGAAAAACGGCTGAGTCCACTTTTGGCTGTGGGTCAAAAGCAGTTGGCGGAACTTTTACAACTATCTCTGCTGTTCCTACACTCTGAGCAATAATGCTCAAAGAACCAAATACTTTCTCTCCAGCGTGTGCGCAAAACTTCTCTGCCACTTCAAGCTGTACCATTACGAGTATATTTTTACACATTGGATCTGCGAGTGCTTTTAATATAATGTTCGTAGCTATGTAATAGGGCAAATTTGCCACTAAGTCATACGGTTCATCTATTAAACTACTCTTCCAAGCTTGCAACACATCCCCACAATTTATGTGGAGTCGCTTGGTAGCGATCTCTTCTTTAAATGTACTCTGTAACAGTTTACATAAATCGGTATCTACCTCAAAAGCTTCTACACTTTTGACATCAACTAAATATTTAGTTAAATCACCTAAGCCAGGTCCAATTTCGACAAGTTTATTATCATTTTTGGGCATCGCTTCGACTATTTTGACTAAAACGGATTGATCTTTTAGAAAGTTCTGTCCAAACTTCTTCTTTGCTACTACACTTTCTATATTCATGCATAAGAGTCTATACTATTTATCCTTATAGAAAGGTAAGTTATTAAGTAAATTACATTATTTATCGCTTATAGACATTTTTACGGTGTCCAACTCTTACAATCTCTATCACTAAAGCATTATCTTCTACAAAATAGACAACCCTATAGTTTCCAACTCTTATTCGAAAATTATGCTCAGTACCCAATATTTTTCTATGATTTGGAGGATTAGGTATCTCTTTTTATCAACTTTACGGAGTTCTTTTTTGGCAGAAGCCTTCCATCTAATACTGTACAATACCATCAGTCCTTAGCTCTTTTAAAAAATCTTCATGAGATGTACTCTCTTCATCTTTTCTATCTGCTATAGTGATTAAATCCTCGATATCTTCTAGCATATCTTGAAACTCTTGCATATCAATTATTACAGAGACTTTTTTTCCAGATGCATCCGTCACATACTGCGGATGTAAATTTATAGGCATAGTCATAATTTCTCCTTTACAAATTATATCAAAAAAAATACTCTACTCAATCCACTCAACTATCTCACTCTTATCTTGCCGTGTCTTCTCTTTTTGTGCATCGACTCTGTAGCCAAAAGCAACCATCACAGATATACCAAACTCCTCGATATCTACACCAAACTCTCTTTGAACTAAAGCCTCTAACTCATTTGCAACAAAGCCCTCTACAGCACAACTATCTATGCCTAGCATCGCTGCTGTAGTCATCATATTTCCTAATGCAATGTAGGTTTGCTTAGAGGCCCAGTCAAACATCGCGCGTTCACTCTCTAAAAGTGCAAAGTCACTCTCCTGAAAAACTCTATACTTCTCTCGTCTTGCTTCTGCCATCTCTTTAGGAATGTGATGCACATCATAGAGCATATGAGAAATATAATCACTATCATATTTCATATCTTTTGTTTTTCGTGCCAAGATGATGACAAAATGACTTGCAGTCGGGAGGGAATTTTGCGCACCCCAAGTGACTTCCTTTAACTTCTCCCGCAATTCTCTGTTTTGTACCACTAAAAATTTCCAAGGCTCAAAACCAAAAGAGCTAGGCGAGAGTCGTGCTGTCTCCATAATGGTTTCAAAATCTTTATCATCTATCTTCTTATCTGCATCAAATATTTTACAAGCATGTCTAAAATTGTATGCTTCTATTATTTTACTATTTTCTATCATGATTTTCCTTTAAAATTTAAGTTGTTTCACGTGAAACAAGCCGTTACCAAATTATAAGTCTAAAGTAGTATAATTCAAAATATATAATATAAGGTATATAGAGACTATGAATTACTTTGCAAAGAGAATTATTCCCTGTTTAGATGTAAAAGATGGGCGTGTAGTAAAAGGTGTCAATTTTGTTGGGCTAAAAGATGCAGGAGACCCTGTAGAAGTTGCAAGAAGATACAATGAAGAGGGTGCAGATGAGCTGACATTTTTAGACATTACAGCATCAAGTGATAACCGTGATACTATTGTAGATATTGTTGCAGAAGTCGCAAGAGAGATATTTATCCCCCTTACTGTTGGTGGCGGTATCCGAAAGTTAGAAGATATCTACAAACTACTCAATGTTGGTTGTGACAAGGTAAGTGTAAACTCCGCAGCCATAAAGAGACCTGAGCTTATAGATGAGGGTGCAAAAAGATTTGGCTCACAATGCATCGTTACTGCCATAGATGTCAAAAGAACAGAGAGTGGAAAGTACCATGTCTTTTTAAATGGGGGCAGGGTAGATACCGGTCTTGATGCAGTAGAGTGGGCTAAAGAGGTTGTGGGTAGAGGAAGTGGAGAGATACTACTCACCTCTATGGATGCAGATGGAACAAAAGCAGGGTTTGAACTCAACATCACAGAGCAGATAAGCCACGCAGTAAATGTACCTGTAATCGCAAGTGGTGGCGCTGGAACTATGGAGCATATCAAAGAGGCATTTACAAAGGGTGGCGCAGATGCTGCTCTCGCTGCTTCTATCTTTCACTATAAAGAGATAGACATTATGGATTTGAAACACTATTTGCATGAACAGAATATTCCGGTGCGTCTTTAATGATTATATGTTCCGGAAACAATGAAACCTTTGACTTCGCACAACCTATGGGTGTGGGGATGATAGAGACTGCTATGAACCTTACACGACTCTGCCTCTTTGATAAACCGGAGTTTCTGCTCTTTGTTGGAAGTGCAGGGAGTTATGGTGATGCAAAGATTTTTGACATAGTAGAGAGTAAAACTGCATCAAATATAGAACTTGCTTTTTTAAGCAAAGATGCCTATACACCCCTTGACAATGTTATAACAACAGAGACAAGTGATAAGAAGTATGTTATAGTAAACTCCTCTAACTACATTAGCACTAACGAGACACTTACAAAAAAGTTTTTAAACTTTGGAGTTGGCATTGAAAATATGGAATTTTTTTCTGTTTTAAAAGTGGCACAAGAGTTTGAGATACCCGCAGGTGGCGTTTTTTGTATAACAAACTACACAAACGAAAATGCACATAAAGATTTTCTTCACAACCACGAAAGAGCTAAAGCGCTCCTCACAGAGCATATAAAAAAACGCATTAAGGAACTCACAGCAAAATGAATCAACTCAAACCATCACTTATGGACTACACTCTCAAAGAGCTGCAAAGTTTAGTCAAACCATCTTTTAGAGCGAAGCAGATATATGGTTGGCTCTACCATAACTACGCTACAGATTTTGATGCAATGAAAAATATCCCAAAAGCCCTAAAAGAGGAACTATCAGAGACTCACATGGTCAATCCCCTAAAGATTGTGAAGAAAGAGGAGTCAAGCGATGGCACCATCAAATACCTCTTAGAGCTTCAAGATGGTAAGACAATGGAAGCTGTGTGGCTCAAGATGAAAGATGAGCAGCGAGATAGAAACGGTGAACTCATCCATGAAGCAAAATACACCATCTGCGTCTCCACACAAGTTGGTTGCAAAGTAGGGTGTACATTTTGTCTAACAGCCAAGGGTGGTTTTACAAGGGACTTAAGTGCTGGAGAGATTGTCGCACAGGTAGTTACGCTCAAAAAAGATAACAATCACAAACACAACCGTAAGATAAATATAGTCTATATGGGTATGGGTGAACCCCTTGATAATCTCACTAACCTAACAAAAGCTATTGCAATTTTTCAAGAGGATGATGGGCTTTGCATTAGCGGAAAAAGGCAAACAGTAAGT
>JALWSY010000005.1 GCA_027083035.1 Sulfurimonas sp.
AAGATAACTGCTCGCTTTTTTTCACTTAAAAGATCAAAGTCATAAAGCCTGACATTGAGCGTAGCTAAAATCTCATTTTGGTGCGTGAGTTGTTCAATGGCGATATTGCCAAATGTAGGCTCATCTGCATATCCATAAAGAGAGTAGGTATCTGCAACTTTTATCTGAGGATAGTAGTAGCTCTCTATCACCTTTGATGCACTCAAAAGTGACTTTTTCGTTGCACGGAGTGCTTGGATGGCAACAAGCTCCTCATCTGCAATGGAGTCAAGCTTTTTAAATGCTGAAGCATCAAGTTGCCCTATAGCTTGACCAACCTTTACCTCAAGCCCTCGTTTGAGTGAGAGAATCTGAAACTTAATAGAGTCTATCTCATAGAGATTTGCATCATAAGCTGATTGGAGTCTCGCAACATCATCACTTGTTGCCAGAGAGGCCTGAAAAAACTGCTTCATTCGCTCTAACTGTGCAGCTACAGCCTTAGAGGCCTCCTCTCTTGCACGAAGTTGTGCTTCAGTGCTTTTGATATTGTAAAAATCTTCTACTATGGAGAGTTCTATAGAGTTTTTTGTTGCCTCTGTGTTGAAGTGGCTTGAGAGAAGTTCATCCTCTTTTTGTCGGATAGTCGCTCTCATAGCACCCCCTTTATAAACATCAAGACTCACCGTAGCATACCCTGAGTAGGTTGTCCCGGGTAAAATAGGATTGGGTGCATCATCTCTTTTATAAAATCCGCCCAAGTCAACTGTTGGGTAAAGCGCATTCTCACTCGATTTGAGTTCACTTTTTTTAGACTCACTCAGCAGTTTTTGAGATGCAATAAGTTCATTGGAACTCTGGGCATACTCCAACAGAGACTTTAAACTCTGCGCATAAAGAAACAACGGTACGATAAAAAGAAGTAGATACCGAAACATCACTTCACCTCCAAAAGAGCAAAAAGTGCATCATAGAACTGATCTATCTCTTTTTGCAAATCTTCAATAATATCTGTCACACAACTTTTTATAAACATTCCTTCTCCTACAGAAAACATTCCACACGCAAACTCTTTTGCATCTGCGCGTAGCTCTCCTTTGGCTATCCCCTCATCTATGATAGACTCAAACCAAGTAAAATAATCCTTCGTGATGCGACTCTGCATCGCCATCATCTCCGAGTCTGGTTGCACAAGAGAGATAGAGATAAACTCCTTATAGAGTTGACGCAGTTCAATATCCTCTTCGCAATAAAAAAAGCGAGAAAACCGTTTAATCTTCTCCTTTGTACTTTCTAAAGCAGCCATCTCCTCAAACATTTGCGCATTTCGCTCCTGTATAAGACGATTGACGATTTCAAAGATGATATCCTCTTTATTTTTAAAGTACTCATAGATAGTACCCTTCCCCACACCAGCAGTCTTTGCAATCTGTGAAATAGTTAAATCATTGATGCCATTTTGAAAAAATATCTCCTTACACGAAAGTGCAATATCCCTTCTCTTTTGTACCTTATCTACAATAATTGCCATTGGACTCCTTTAAAGCATAATGACTGACCGTCGGTCAATTAAAAAACAATTTTATACTACTATTGCTTAATTTGGTATTATGCTTGTAAAATAATAGCGACTGCATTTGTTAGCATTTGCTCTATGAGAGTTGAATTACATATTACTCAAAGTTTAGTTAGCATATGCCCTCTTAATAATTTTTGTAATAACAATTCTTCTACATTTTGTCTAGAATCAAAAATGGCCATAATATAAATAGTGTCATTTTCAATTTTATACATAATTCTCCAAGGTTGCTCAATGAGTTCTCTATATATAGTGATACCTTCTTTTTGAAGTTCAGGAACAACTCTACCTCTTAAAGGGAAAAAATTGCTAGATTGTGCTTTTTCTTTTATCATACTATAAACTTTTTTTGCAGCACTCAAGCTGTCTTTTTTAATATAATCTACAATATTTAAAAGGTCTTCTTTTGCATTTGAAGTCCATTTGATTTTATAAGTTTTACTCATTTGTAAGAAGTTCTTCTACAGCATTGAAAACATCTTCTTCAGAATGAAGATTTTCATTTCTAATATCTTCCTCTGCAAACGAAAGAAGCTTCATTATAGAAAGAGCATTTTTCATATCTTCATAACTTTTTGGATCTTGTATAACAGCTTTTGCTTCACCATTTTGTGTGATTATCATAGGTCTATGAGTTTCATTGATATATTTTAGAACATCAGCTGCTTTACTTTTTAAATAAGTAACAGGTTTGATATCATTTACAATTTGCATAAAATCTCCTTCAGTCCTTTTATTGTACCAAATTAAGACTTAATCTGCAAATGTAATGCTAACGACTGAATATAGCCAATAAATTGCCGCTAGATAATTTATTGGCTCCTCTGTTTTGTTATAAGCTTAATAAACTTCTTTCCTATGAGCAATTCTAATGACTGAGATTACTAAATAATCG
>JALWSY010000006.1 GCA_027083035.1 Sulfurimonas sp.
CGGTTTGCTATAGTAGGTGGTGCAAGTGCAAACCTCTACCTTCGTAGAGAGATAGAGGAACTACTAAAACCTCACCACGCAGAGCTACTCCTAAGCGAACTCAAATACTGCTCAGACAATGCTGCTATGATAGGGCGCGTGGGAGTAGAGATGTATCAAGAGAATATGTTTAGCTCATTAGAGGAGCTTGATATTGCGCCAAGAAGTAATCTTTAAAAGAGAAAAATTATCTTAAGTAAAACTTAACAAGAAACAGTTGTCTGATAAATAAGAGTAAAATTATCCGATTTAAAATATACTTCTGCCATCAAACGCAAAAGGCGTTAAAAATTGAAAAAAAAGGATTTGAATATGGCAACAACTAAATTCAAAGGTACGGACGTAGAGTTATTAGGAAATGAAGTAAATGTTGGAGATAAAGCTCCTGAGGTAACAGTTGTTAACTCTGATGGTTTAGGTGATGTAGTAGTTGGTGGTGCACAAGGTGTGAAGCAACTTATCATCGTTGTTCCTTCTTTAGACACAGGTGTATGTGCTACTGAAACTCGTAACTTCAACGCAAAAGCTTCTGCTTTAGAGGGTGTTAAAGCTACTGTTGTATCTATGGACCTTCCATTTGCTGCTGGTCGTTTCTGTTCAGCTGAGGGAATCGATAAGCTAACTGTTGCTTCTGACTTCAGAAACAAAGATTTCGCTAACGCTTATGGTGTACTTCTTGGTGGTTCTGTTCTTGCAGGTGTTACTTGTAGAGCAATCTTTGCTGTAGATGAGAATGGAATTGTAACTTACAAAGAGATTGTTCCTGAAGTTACAGAAGAGCCTGATTACGATGCTGCAATTAAAGCAGTTAGCTAAGCAACCTCTTTTTTTTTAAATAAAATGAGCTTCGGCTCGTTTTATTTTCCCCGTTTTTCCTCTTTAACACTTAAGTCACCCACAACAATTTCTTTGCTATAATGTTTCCATTCATTATGTAGGGAGAATTCTATGAAAAAAATTTTAACAGCACTTACATCTATAGCTGTCTTAACATCGACACTATCAGCAGATATTGCAAGGCTTGAAGCAGGTGGTGGTATATGGCAAGAGGCACCGAGTGGTTTTATGTCTTATGATGATTTTGGTGCAACAGGTCGCTATACATCAACTGAAGAGAGCCAAACAAATGCTTATGCTTGGATGCTTATCAAACACCCTATCCCTGTTATCCCAAATATCCGATTAGAATATGCAAATGTTACGGATAGTGGTATAGTTAGCGGTAGTTTTGATGGTTTTGATACACCTGCACCAGCAAATACACCAGCAACTATTGATGTAACAGAGTATGATGTTATTCCATATTATAATTTAATTGATAACACTTTTTGGATTACGATTGATGTTGGAGTTGATATAAGAGTGATGGAGACAAAATATGATGTTTCGCAAAACTTAGCTTTTACAGGTTATAGTGATACAACCTCTTTAGTACTTCCTTTGGCGTATTTGAGAGGACGAGTAGAGATTCCTGCAACTAACATAGGTCTTGAAGCAGATGGAAAATACATCACATATAGTGGTTCAACAGCGTATGATATTCGTGCGAAGGTAGATTACACTTTAGGTTTTATTCCAGTAGTGCAACCAGCTCTCGAAGTAGGATATAGAATCCAAAAATTTGATCTTGTAAGTGATGATGAGAAGACAAAAATGAATCTTGATTTCGCCGGTGTTTATGCAGGTTTCATGCTTCGCTTTTAACTCTTATATAAACTTTAAGTTTTACTTGTTATAATCGGTTCATTAAAAATAAGGATTTGAAATATGAAAAAAGCATATTTATTAGGATTAAGTGCAGCGTTAGTTGCTGTTATGAGTGGATGTGGTAGTAGTGATGATAGTGGTTCTGGCGTAAATGCAGACAATGCAGATGCACTCTTTATCTATCACAATTTAACAAAAGAGCAGTGTAATGCTACGACACAGTATAGTCAGCAAGGTTTTGAGTTTAAGCTTATTGAATATACAGGTGGATCAAAAGATTGTTCAGACTTTGGAAGAAAAGAAGATGCGTACGCTATGACAAATGCGTGTATCGTATATGATGTAGGTAGTGCAACTGGTGGAACATGTGTAGTGGGTGCAAACTACTCTACAGGTTCAAGTGATATAAAAGATTATGGAAAGTATTACGCTCCAGAGCGTTTAGTGAAGTAATCCCTTTTCTAAAATAACTATCTCACACTCTAGTGAGATAGTAAAGCGCTCAAGAACTCTCCTTTGAGCTTCTCTGATGAGCCAAAGTGCATCATCGAAATTTCCCCTGTTTGTATTTACAAGAAAATTGGCGTGTTGTGGACTAAAACAGATATCTCCGCGCATAACTCCCTTTAACCCCACAGCTTCAATAAGTCGTCCCGCATAATCACCTTCAGGGTTTTTAAAACAGCTTCCTGCACTTGGGGTGGAGGGTTGATTTGCACGCATCGTTTGAAACATTGCCACGCGCTCTTGTGAAAATCCAAATGAGAGCTGAAATGCTGCTTCTAAGATGGGTCTTTTGATATTTGTAAATCTATATCCGTACTCTATATTTTCTTTATGAATTTCTCCTGCAGTAGTCGTAATATAGAGTAAAGCGTTAAATATCTCATACTCTTTGAGACCGGCATTCATCGCTACAAGCCCTCCGAGTTTTCCCGGGAGATGGGAGAGAAATTCAAAGTTTGCTATATTGTGCTTTTTACAAAATGATGCGATTTTTCCAGAAGGCGTAGCGGCACCTATCTTTAAAACTCCCTCTTCAATCTTAATGTAATCATACTTTTTAGAGAGCATCATGAGAGAAGGAGGGTTGTTGCCTAGGAGTGTATTATTGCACGAACCGATTAGAAAATAGTTCTCTATTTCAGAGAAATCATCTTCTAAGATGGCAACATCATGTCTCCCTCCTATCTTAAAAGAGGAGTATTTGGAGAAGTCAATAGTTTTTGTCTGCATTATCGAACAAAAGTTTGCATCATGGAGAAGACATGCTTTGCAAAATCTGTTATCTCATTTAACATCCACGGCATTGTTAGAACGATTACTATAACTACACCAATGATTTTAGGAATAAAAGAGAGTGTCATCTCATTTATTTGTGTTGTAGCTTGAAAGATGGAGACTGCAAGACCAATAAACATACCTACGAGAAGACCGGGGAGTGCGAGATAGAGTGCTATTTTAAAGGTTTCAACTCCAAGGGCTATGAGCTTTGCTTCCATCTTTATGAATACCTAAGTTCTTTATACTCTGTAGGAATTAAATAATCTTTTACACTTACAGGTGCATCATAAAAACCATGCTTGTAACCAATCTCAAAGAGTTTATCTATCGCTTTGTACTGAATATCACTTAAAGAGATAGAGTCATCATTTGCGTAGAGTTCAAGGTACTTATCAAGTGTTGTTGCATCAATGCGTACCAAGTCTCGCTCAAGAAGCATTTTTGAGAGTCTCTCTTTATGATCTCTTGCAACCTTGACTGCCTTTGTAAGTGTTGCCTCATACTCTATTGCTTTGTTGAGTGGAAGTGAGCGACGGATAGCCATACCTCCAAGAGGTAGCGGTAACTCTTCACCTGCCAACTCCTGCCAGATATCCCACATCTCTCTTTCAACTTCCAGCTCCTTTGCGTAGGTTAAGATAGACTCATGAATAAGCACACCCGCATCAACTTCGCCATCTAAGACAGCCTGTTCAATCTCTAAAAAGTTCATATACTTTACTCTTGCATCAGGATAAGCGATGCGAAAGAGCATAGCATTTGTAGTGTGTTTTCCGCTGAGGGCTACTTTGAAGTTGCGTTTGAGTTTGGCACCTTTTCTCTTAATAACCTTTGGTCCATACCCCTCTCCAAAACTGACAGCAGTGCGCAAAAGAGCATACTCATCACGGACATGAGGATAGAGTGCAAAACTAATCGCTACTATGTCATACACTCCATTGAGTGCATCTTCATTAAGGGTTTGAATATCTTTGGCAATATTGTCAAAGTGAGTATCTTTCATGTCAACCCAGCCAAATTTTATGGCATAGTACATAAAGATATCATCGGCGTCTGGGGAGTGGGCAATTAAAGTTGTTTTCATAGCGCTATTTTAGCAAAAACAATCTATAGAGAAGTTGAGAAGAGAAGGAAATAAAAAGATTATAAAAAATAATGACAATTTGCAATATTTTAAGAAAATTACTACAATTTTGACTATACTTCTTCAAAATTAAAATAAGTGAGCCAAAGAGATGGATGCGAACAAACAAAAATCATTAGATTTAGCGATGAAGCAGATAGATAAGGCATTTGGAAAAGGTGCGCTTATGCGCTTAGGTGATAAAACCATTGAACCCATACAGTCAATAAGCACAGGTTCTTTAGGATTAGACTTAGCTCTTGGAATAGGCGGTGTGCCTCAAGGGCGTGTGATAGAGATATATGGACCGGAGTCTTCAGGAAAGACAACACTTGCACTCCAGATAACTGCAGAGTGTCAAAAAAATGATGGTGTATGTGCTTTTATTGATGCAGAACACGCTTTGGATGTTGTTTATGCAAAAAATCTTGGTGTAGATGTTGAAAATCTTTTAGTATCACAACCAGATTATGGGGAACAGGCACTTGATATTGTCGAAACCATAGCAAGGAGCGGAGCGGTTGATTTAATCGTTGTTGATTCTGTTGCTGCATTGACGCCAAAGTCAGAGATAGAGGGGGAGATGAGTGATCAAAATGTAGGGGTACAGGCGCGCTTAATGTCTAAAGCGCTTCGTAAACTCACAGGAGTTCTCTCTAAAATGAACTGTACAGTTATCTTTATCAACCAAATCCGTATGAAGATAGGCATGATGGGGTATGGCTCACCGGAGACTACAACGGGTGGAAATGCTCTGAAGTTTTATGCCTCGGTTCGTATCGATGTACGCCGCATCGCATCTTTGAAACAGGGTGAGAGCCAAATAGGAAATCGTGTAAAAGCCAAAGTTATCAAAAACAAAGTAGCACCACCATTCCGTCAAGCAGAGTTTGACATCATGTTTGGAGAGGGTATCTCTAAAGAGGGTGAATTGGTTGATTATGGTGTAAAACTTGACATCGTAGATAAAGCAGGAGCATGGTTTTCCTATGAAGATACAAAACTTGGTCAGGGACGTGAGAATGTAAAGCAGAAGTTTAAAGATGAACCGGAACTAGCAGCAGAGATAGAAGAGAAGATAAAAGTGGCGATGGGCATGAGTGATGTGATGGTTATGGATACGAGTGATATTGAAGAGGCGGATGCATAATAATTTTCTGTTACCTTCTTTTTAACTTATTTTAGATAAAATGGCGCCAATAATAGAAAACTTGAAAGGTAATTATATGTTTATAGATAGCGTAAGTGCGATAGAAGTTATGGATTCTCGTGGGAATCCAACTGTAAAAGCTACAGTTGAGTTGAGTGATGGAACAGTTGAAAGTGCAGTTGTTCCTAGTGGTGCAAGTACAGGAAAGCGTGAGGCTTTAGAGCTGCGTGATGGTGATGCGCGTTATATGGGCAAGGGTGTTTTAAAAGCGGTTGGTCATGTAAACAATGAAATCAACGATGCGCTTGTAGGGATGAGTCCATTTAACCAAGCTATGATTGATGCAACTATGAAAGAGATAGATGGAACACAAAACTATGGAAACTTAGGTGCTAATGCTGTTCTAGGTGTCTCTATGGCAGTTGCTCGTGCGGCAGCGAAGTCTCTTGGTATGCCTCTGTATCGTTATCTTGGTGGTGCAAATGCTATGGTAATTCCAACACCAATGTTAAATATTATCAACGGTGGAAGCCATGCTGATAATAGTGTTGATTTTCAAGAGTATATGATTATGCCTGTAGGTTTTGAGGACTTTGCAGAGTCTCTTCGTGCATCTGCTGAAGTCTATCACAACTTAAAAGCTATCTTAAAAGCAAAAAAGCACAATACTGCACTTGGTGATGAGGGTGGATTTGCTCCAGATTTAAGCTCAAATGAAGAGCCTATTCAGATTATTATGGAAGCTATTGAGAAGGCTGGATATACAGCGGGTGAGCAGATTGCGATTGCGCTTGATGTTGCTGCTTCTGAGATTGTAGTAGAGGGTGGGTATAGACTTGAGTCTGAAAACAGAACAGTTACTTCTGCTGAACTTGTAGCATATTATGAAGATTTATGTGCGAAGTATCCTATTGTCTCTATCGAAGATGGTTTGAGTGAAGATGATTGGGATGGCTTTAAACTTATGACAGAGAAGCTTGGAGATAAAATCCAAATCGTTGGTGATGATCTCTTTGTAACAAATGTAAATATTTTAAATGAGGGTATCCAAAAGGGTATCGCAAACTCAATTCTTATCAAACCAAATCAGATTGGTTCAGTAAGTGAGACTATGCTTACAGTGCGCCTAGCACAGAGAAATGGATACACTTGTGTTATGAGTCACCGCTCTGGTGAGAGTGAAGATGCGTTTATCGCTGATTTTGCTGTAGCACTCAACTGTGGTCAGATTAAAACTGGTTCTACGGCTCGTGGTGAGAGAACTGCTAAATATAACCGCCTTTTAGAGATAGAAAATGAAGTTGTATATGGCGAGTACTTAGGTTCTGAACTCTTTAACTAAGTAGCTTTTATGCAAAATGAGGAAATTTTTGAAGAGATTGATACACAAGAGAGTATAACTCAAAAGTATCTAGGTCTCTCTGTAAAGAAGTTCCTCTTTTTACTTTTCATAGTAGTAGCTTTGGGAATTTATCTCGGTGTGCTACTCTATGGAACAAACTCCCTCGAAATTCTCTACGGTCTCCAAGAGTATGAATCCTATCTTCAAGATGAAATAGTAAGACTCAAAGATGAAAATGCGGAACTGCAACGTGAATATTTTGAGCTTAAAGAGATAAGTGCGCAATAATTTGTATATTTTTAAAAGTGTAGGTATAATTAAGCTATTCAAATAGTTAGGGTGCAGATGATTAAGATTTTTTTACTTTTTTTATGTCTATCTCTACTAAATCTAGAGGCTCGTGAGAACCCTTTTTTCCCATCTGAAGGAGAGCTTGATACTCCTTTAAGTGTCAATCAAACAGAAAATTACTCTCCACTCAAACGAGTGACACTTTCACTTCCCTCTACAGCAAGAGTCATTAAGGGTGTTACAGTAAGCTATCAAAACCTTGATGGCTCTATCAGTAAAAAAACTATAAAGTTAGAGAACTCTATTGATTGGCATTTGCCCCTTTTTATCTCTCAAAGTTATGCGCCAACTCAAAAGAGTCTAAAGCCGAAAAAAAAAGAGTTTCAAAAAATATTTTCACTCAGTTACATCTCCCTTTTTGAGACAAAAAAAGAGTTGAAAATCCTTACTCCTGATGTGCTAATACGCAACTTTTTACTCACCAAACCGCATAGAATAGTGTGTGATTTTCGTCGTGATATTGATATTCGTGCTTATGAGAAAAAGATTAATGATGCAAAGAGTGTTATAACAAAAGTAAGAATTGGAAATCATGATGGATATTATAGGTTAGTAATAGAACTAGATGGTTATTATCTCTATAATCTTCAAAAGATAGAGGGTGGATATCTACTTAAGTTTTTATAGGTTGAAAAATTTTTGAGACTATATTGAGCAGCTTGCTTTTTTTCTTTTTCGGTTCATCTTGAATCTCTTCTTTCTCTTGAGGAGTTGTTTGCCTTATGCCAACTTTTTGCATCGCATCATTGAGATACTCTGAGGAGATTTTTATATATTTTGCTTCAAAACTATTCATAGTCCAAAATCCTTTCAATCTCACTCATCGCATCATCATTTTTAAGTCGAAACTTAATCTCTATGCGTCTTGAAGCATTCTTGTTCTCTTTGCCATTTTTATCATAAATAGGATCAAGGTAGGATCTTCCACTTGCAACTAAGAGTGGCTTGATATTATGCTTTTTTGTAAAGTCAAGCGTAAGTAGATAGTTCATTACAGCATAGGCTCTTTGTTGAGAGAGATGCAGATTATAGAGATAGCCACCATCACTATCGGTATGTCCCTCTATAACTATTCGTTCGAGATGCTCTTTTATATTTTTATTTGAAGTGAGCGCTCCTATATAGTTTATAAAGACTTTTTTAAGCTCTTTTTTAGAGGAGTCCTTAAGTTTTGCACTCCCTTTGTCAAAGAGTATATTTGAGTTGAGACGCATACTTCCGCTATTTGCATCAATGGCTACATTTTCTCCTAAACTCTCTTTGAGTTCTGCGATGACTTTTATCTTTATGCCTGTAAGATTTTTAATCGCCGCTTTTTGCTTTTGTAGTTTTGCAATGAGTGCATCATATTTTGTCTCTTTTTCCTCTATGGCTTGAAGCAGAGAGAGGAGCCTCTCATCTTGGAGCTTGAGTGCATTCTCTTTATCTGTAAGTGTATTTGAGAGGATAAGTATCTTGTTCTCATACTCTTGGAGTTTTCTATTTTGTTTGGCTGTTGTTGCATTAGACTCATCAAGGAGATTTTGCATAATGATGATTTTATTATTAAAGTCATCTATCTTCATGTTTTGCGAAAGGAGGATATTGTTAAGATTTACAAGTTCATCTGTTTTGAGTTTGAGCGTGTCTTTACTGATAAGCAGGGCATCTTTTGTGGCGTTGAGTTCTTTTGTTCTAAGTGCGAGGAGCCTTTTGAGTTTTTGCACCTCTTTATCTCTGAGTAGCAGCATACTTAGAGAGTTCTCTAGTGAACTCTCTTTTGAGTTGAGATTTGATTTTAAGATGGAAGATTTGACAACTATTGCACCGATGAGCAAGATAAAAACAAAGAGTAACCCCGCCATCAAGTCAGCATAAGAGAGCCAAAAATTTGTCTCCTCACTCTTTTTTTTGTCTTTATAAAACATTTAAGTTAGCTCTATTTTATTTTTACATGGTTAGCAACCATGCTGTGATACTTCGCGATTGACTCTTGTACCTCTTTACTCTCTTTGGAGACATGTGTGGCAAAGTCTGCTAGTTTAATCACAATCTCACCAACCTCACTATCTATCTTCTCAAAAGTTCTGCCTAGTGAGCTATTGAGTTGCGCGCTAAATACCTTAGTGGTTTTTTCAAAAGAGTTGGTTGCTTCGGTAAACTCCTCTATACTCTTTTGGATCCTGTTTTGTGCGTCAAGAGCAGTAGTACTTCTATCTATCTCATGGAGTGTTCTGCGAAGCTCTTCTGATGTCTCTTGAAGTGTTCCTGAAATAAGTGCAAAATTTTTGAGATGTTGTTCATTAATCTCTTTTAAAAAGTTGATGTTAAATGTCTCTTTAAGTGCATCAATAAATCTATTTTCTCTAAGAGTATGTTGTGTGTATTCATAGATAGTCAGCTCCTCTTTGCTCCAGACATTAGGTGTAAAATCTGCAATAATACTAGAGAAGTAATATTCTATTTTACTCAGACCTCTTTTTTCAAAGTATGTCCAAATAAGTGAGAGTAAAATACCATAAATTGAAGCAAAAAATGCACTCCCTACACCACTGAGTAGAAGAGAGATTTCATGATCAAGTGCTTCGGTATCTGTAACAGAGAAGTTTGGCATAGAGATAGCAATGGCAACAAAAGTCCCTAAAATTCCAAGCATAGGAAAGATAGATGATGCAACGGAGACAAAGTTATCATTGCGTACATCTTTATAGTAGG
>JALWSY010000007.1 GCA_027083035.1 Sulfurimonas sp.
CACTTTAATCTACGCTAAAAATCCCATAGATTTTTCGCTATCAAAGTTTGCATCTTTTTCTCTATTTATTTCATCTATAAAATCTTGAATGGTAAAGAGTGGCTCAGACTGTACAGCTACTTTGTAGGCTGTATTTTTCACTATTAAATTTATCTGTCCACCTGTGAGTGAATACTTTGCGAGTTTTGCACTATCAAAACCATCTTCATAAGGTGCTTCTGCAGGGAGCATCTTCTTCCATAATTCTCGTCTTTGTGCCTCATTTGGCTTTTGAAACTCTATCTTGTAGTTAAATCTTCGTGAAAATGCTTTATCTATATTTTCTAAGAGATTTGTAGTTGCTATAAGCATACCACGGAAGTTCTCTATCTGCTCTAAAAAGATATTTTGCATCTGGTTATGCATCTGATCGGCTCCCGTAATGGTGCCACTACTTCTTGCTCCCAAAAACTGGTCTGCTTCATTGAGTAGTAAGATAGGCTCTGTCTTACTCTTCTCACTCAAATCATAAAAGGTGTCAAATATCTTGCGGACATTCTTCTCACTCTCACCTACATACATGGAGAGGATTTTGGAGCAGTCAAAGGCTAAGACCTGACGCTTGAGCGATTTTGCTAAAGAATACGCTGTCATAGTCTTTCCTGTCCCCGCAGCACCATAAAAGATGATGCGTGCATCAATACCGCTCTTTTTCTCCTTAACACCCCACTTCACAAGACGCGCTACAACCTCTTTATCTACCTGTTGCATAAGGTTGTTGAGTGTCTCTCTTGTCTTCTCGTTTAAGACAACATCATCTAAAGAAGTATCACTCTCCACAAGCTCAAAAATATCTTGCTCCTCTATAAGGGCATTGAGTTTCAAGCGAGTGACCTTTTTTGTTTTTTGTGGATGAATGATGCTTTGAAGCACCTCATCGACAATGTAAAAAGAGCGACTTATCCCACCAAAAGGGTTAAGCATCTCCTCATAGTCAATGATTTCGTTACTTATAAGATTAGAGCCATCCTCCAAAAGAGAGCGGTTTTTGATGCGCTCATAATCATCTAAGGAGATTAAATCTATCAGCGCATTCATCTCACGCAGACTTGCATCTGTAGCACTATACTCCTCACGAAGCAGCGCTATGAAAATAACCTGCTCTAAATTACTCATCTTCTTTTGTTTAAAAAACTTATCTAAAACAAGGTTCTCAGAGGTCTGTTCTACCCGCTCCTCTATACGCTTCTCAAGAAGCTTTAACTTGCTTTGCAGTCTGTCAATGCCTAAAGAGTGTTCATGTACATTTTGGCGGATAACACTCATCTTTTGGTAGAGTTCTATACGAAAAAACTGATCTTGCAGATACTCGAGATGGTCTGCATAGGGTTTTATATCTGGCAAATCTGAATCAAGCGTACCCTCTTGGAGCAGACGCAAAAAGGAGGGCGTCAAACCTACGGCAGTATTTAATAACTCTAAGGGTGTAACTTCGGAGATTTTCATCGGGGTAAAACTCTGCTGATGAATCCAGCCAAGTTCAAGAAGATTTTTCAACTCACTTAAGTGTTCTAAATACTCATACTCCTGAGTATTATAAAGTTCTTGCAGTAATTCTAAAACAAGAACATCATCTTGTCCCTGCATATAACGCTGTGCGAGGAACTGAAGCATCAATGCTTCAGACACCCCACACTTTAGATGTACATAAATATCAGATTTTTCAATCTCATCTGATTGTAAAAAGTTCACTAAATCTTTCAAATAAATCCTTCATGAAGGCTCTTTCTTAAAACTTATATCCTAATCCAGCCGTAACTATAAGGACATTAGCATTTGAAAATGTGCCTTCCATATTCTCATTTTTCACATCTCTATCATCTCGCATAGAGTAGAGTGCTGACATACCTACATTCATTGTATCACTTATATCATAACGAGCACCAAATGAAACAGAGATAGAGTCAGAGTCAGGAAGCTCATAACTCACTTTTGCATCAGGAATAGGAGAGGTATCATAAACTGCACCACCCATAAGTGTTAAAGTATCAAGCTTTTGCGTAATACCTAAACGAATTGCATGAGAGTTTTCCCAATTTTTATCAATAGGATAGTCAAAAGAAGGTACAAGGATGTTTGGAATAGGACTCACATAATCAAAATCAAGTTTTTCATACGCAGACCAAAATATCTGCTCATACACTAGCTCAACAGTTGTACCTGTTGTGAAGGTATAAGCCCCTGCGATATCAAGCGTAGCCGGAAGTGGCACCTCCACACTAGAACCCCCATCATATACCTTAGCAGTACCTATATTAAGTTTAGCATTCCCCTCTTCACTCAGTCCTACTTTTGAGCGAAATGTCACACCAAGGTCAATATCTGAAGTTGGCTTATAAGCAAGTGCCATATTGTACCCAACATCAAAACTATCGCCATTCATATCGCGTGATGCCGTAGATGTACTCTTTACTATTCCCTTAGAGTAAAGCACTCGTAAACCAAACGCAAAGGCTAGAGTATCTGTAACAGGCAGAGCAACAGTAGGATTAATCTCCACTACTTGAAGTGTAAACTCCTCTGCCACATCCACAGCAGGTGAGTCACTCCAACGCTTTGAGAGTCCACCCGGCACTACCACACTTAGTCCCACGCGCGCTTTTCCAAGCTTTGGCGAAACATAGTTAAATGATGGTATGAAGAAAGTTTCACTCTTCGCATCAAAATCCTGTCCATCTTGCGCACCACTCCCCTTAAAGTTCACAGGATCGAGTCCTATGTAGATAAGGTCAGCTTCAAGAGCGTTGCTGTCATCCATAAAAACCATATTTGCCGGATTGTAGTAAGCGGCATCTGCTCCTGTTGTATGTGCAATATTTGCAGCACTAAGCGCTGCACCATTTGTTGAAACTTCAGGGATTTTGTATCCACCTGCATAGATTGCAGTCGTTGCAACAAGTGAAAGTGTCGTTAATTTTAGTAAGTTTTTCATTATATTCTCCCCTGTCTAATATCATCAAACCATTGCACCGCAGCACCATAAGCCTCTCTACCACAATTTCCATGTACAAAAGGGTGTGTTGCATCTTGTTGTTGCGACAACGAAGATGTAGGAATACCTGTCAATGTCACATTTGCACCTTTAGACTTAAAGAGGTTATATGTATTGTTTGACTCACTAAAAGGTATGATTTCATCATCCAAGCATTGAATAAAGTTCATCTTAGATTTCGGTGTCCAACTATCAAGATTATTCTCTATAAACTTTTGTCGCATAACATTATTTACATTATTTTGATACTCTGTAATAAAAGAACTCTTAAAAAGTGCATCAGCAGTATGTGTATAAAATCCATAATCTGTTGTCCCATTCGCTAACCCTAAAATCACATGAATAGGTACAGTATCATTATACCCATTAAATGCAAGTTGAAATTGCGCTAAAGTAGGGATAGCGATATCTTCTAAATTTACATCACCATAGTAATGAGCATAAGAGTATGCCAAGTCGCCTAAGAATGCAGGATATACCATAGTATGACTTGCATCGAGTTCACGATCTGCTAAATCTTCTACATTATAAGGTCCAGCCATTGGAGCAACACCCATTAAATTTACATTTGATATTGCCCCATTTTCTATGCTTTGTGCTGTTGCCATCGCATTATAGCCACCCTCAGAGTATCCTGTCACATAGAGCTGATGATTTAAAACAATACCATTGTCTTGCATATACTTCATACTTGCTTTAATCATATCTACAGCATTTTGTGCGGCTGCTTTTTTAAGTATGTAAGGGTGTACTGTTGTATTTGAATCACCGAAACCTATATAATCAGGATAAATACCTGCAAATCCAGCAAATCCAGTCATAGAAATAGCGAGAGGATAGTTAGGCATACCATCTGTTACCTCTACCTTTGTAGGTGCTTCTGAATTGAGAAATATTGTTCCATGATTATCGCAAATCATAGAGACAGAAAATGCTTTCCCTGCTGAAGCTAAATACTCTTTATAAGCCTCTGTAGCCGTTGGAATCACTAAAAGTCCTGAAGCCTTTACTGCTTCATCATCTTGCCCGACAGTCATATAAGAGATTTTTACAGCCTTGTATCCAAACGCATTTGTAGCATTTGCATCAATAGAACTCTGAATCACCTGCAACATAACCGATGCATTTACATCATCAATAACAGTCCCGCTAATTAACTGAGAACTTCCATCCTCTACACTGTTTTCTCCAGTATTACCATCAACACCACAGGCACTCATTAGCGCAGCTGTACTCAAAGCGATGATATACTTTGAAGCATTCTTCATAAGTTTATTCAAACCTAAACCCTCCCTTTTATTAAAAAATTGGGTCTAGTTTAACAAAAAAATATATAAAATTTAATTATTTTATAAAAGAATACAAAAGTTCTATCTCATCTTTCCAAATTGTTTCATCTATAGTCTCTAAAACAAGAGGAATATCATCCATCCTTGCATCATTCATGATAAATCTAAAAGCATCCAAACCAATCTCCCCTTTTCCCAAAGAGTGATGCCTGTCAACATGACTGCCAAGCGGTGGTTTTGAGTCATTTATGTGCATTCCCATAAGATACTTAAAGCCAACAACTCTCTCAAACTCCTCCCAAGTTGCATCATAACTCTCACGCGTTCGTATATCATACCCAGCCGTAAACATATGACAGGTATCGATGCAGACACCTATGCGTGATTTATCTTCTACTTTGTCAATAATGTGTGCCAGATGTTCAAAACGCCATCCAAGATTACTCCCCTGCCCTGCAGTATTTTCCAAAACTGCACTTACACCACTTGTGGCATCAAGAGCGATGTTGATAGACTCTGCAATTCTATCAAGACAGACATCCTCTATGGGCTTCATAATCTCAGGATTCTCTTTATCTTTTTTTGCTACTTTTACAAGGTGGCTTCCGGGGTGAAAGTTGAGTCGATCAAGTCCCAAAAGCGCACATCGCTCAAGCTCATCAATAAATGCCGCACGAGACTTCTCTAACTTCTCAGCTTCAGGATGCCCAAGGTTGATAAGATAACTGTCATGTGGCAAAATATGTTTTGGAAGTATTCCACTTGCATCAAGAGCAGATTTAAACTTATCTATACTCTCTGCATCCAGATTCTTTGCAACCCATTGCCTCTGATTTTTTGTAAAGAGTGCAAATGCTTTTGCTCCAATCTCCTGAGCGTTTTTTACGGCATTAAACACCCCTCCACTAGCACTTACGTGCGCCCCTACAAACTTATTTATTGCCATATCAGCTCCTACTCAATATTACGAATTTTAAAAAGTATATGATTTTTTTTATCTTTAAAGTAAATATTTTCCTTAGATACCTTGTAACTTATATCTACATACTCATCTACTATCTTCTGCCAAAATCCCTCTGCATCTTTTTGCAAACCCTCACCACCATATATCACTCTACCTAGTAGTATGTTTTGTAGCAGGTTATCGGGATAGTGAGGGGTTAAAAACGCTTTATTAAAACGCTTTTTACTCATGCAGGTTGCATCAATACAAACAAGATAGTTTATCTCTAAGCTCTTTACAAGTCTTCCTGCAACAAATATCTCTAACCTAAGTGCATCATCACTACTGTGCAGATATCCAAGGTCAGAAAATTTTAGATGTGGCGTCTTAAATGTGATATATTTAGAGGTAGAATGTTCATAATCCTTAAGTGTACACGCACTCAAAAAGAGAAGAGAAAGAGAGAGGAAAAAGTATTTCAAAAAGATTACTTTTGAATAAACTTTCCACACTTTTTCTCAGCTGTACCGCCAAACTCTCTTACTTCAACTGCTGTACCATTCTTTGCTATCACCTGTCTCTTACACTCATCTTTTGCTATACACTCTGGATTTCTACATCCTATGTTTTCTGGAACCTGTGCCATTTTTTTTCTCCTGTAATTTTTATGCAATTATAGTAAAAAATTCTTAACCCAAATTATGCAATAGGAATTTCTAAAATTTGCCTATGCTTGTATGCAAGGGATGTTTAGTAAAAATGACAAGCTACCTTTTTGGTAGTATTCATTTTTAATGAATGTGCCTTGTGTGCAATGATAGGTAAAGTTTTTAATCTTTTATTGCATAGTTTGGGTTTAACTTAGAAAAATGAAATAAAAATCATTGTATAATACTAAAATTTTATTAAAGGGTTTCTATGAAAGGTATAATACTTGCAGGTGGAAGTGGTACACGGCTCTATCCCATAACCAAGGGCGTAAGTAAGCAACTCGTCCCCATTTACGATAAACCGATGATTTACTACCCACTCTCTGTTTTAATGCTTGCTGGTATTACGGAAGTCTTAATCATCTCAACACCTCATGATTTGCCACGATTTGAAGAACTTCTTGGCGATGGAAGCGATATTGGTATGCAGTTCTCCTATGTTGTACAACCCTCTCCTGATGGATTGGCACAGGCTTTTATCTTAGGAGAAGAGTTTATTGGGGAGAGTGATGTTGCTTTGGTACTTGGGGACAATATCTTCTATGGTCATGGACTCACAGACCTGCTAGCAGCCTCTGTAAAAAATGCCAAAGAGGAGCGTAAAGCTACTGTGTTTGGCTATTATGTGAAAGATCCTGAGCGCTATGGCGTTGCAGAGTTTGATGCAGAGGGTGCTGTTACATCCTTAGAGGAGAAACCAGAGAAGCCAAAGAGTAACTACGCTGTCGTTGGTCTCTACTTCTACCCAAATGATGTTGTAAAAAAAGCAAAACTCGTAAAACCAAGTGATAGAGGTGAGTTGGAGATTACGACACTCAACCAAGATTACCTCAACGAGCAAAGACTTAAAGTGGAACTTATGGGAAGAGGATACGCGTGGCTGGACACAGGGACACATGAGTCCCTTTTAGAGGCGAGTATGTTCATTCAAACTATAGAAAATCGTCAATCACTCAAAGTAGCTTGTATCGAGGAGATAGCTTATGAGATGGGTTATATCTCAAAAGAGAAACTTTTAGAACTTGCGCAACCACTCAAGAAAAACCAGTATGGGCAGTATCTTATCAGAAGAGCAAATGAAGGTGCGGTAAAGAGATGAAATTTATAAGAACAGAGATAGAGGATGTTGTCATTGTAGAACCAACCGTGCATGGTGATGCACGGGGATACTTTGTAGAGACCTTCCGTGAAGATAAACTCCAAGAGTTTTTAGGATACAAAATCAACTTTTGCCAAGACAATGAGTCTAAGTCCTCGCGTGGTGTGCTTCGAGGATTACACTACCAACTTGCACCTGCAGCACAAACAAAACTTGTGCGTGTCATTCAAGGCAGAGTTTTAGATGTAGCGGTGGATATCAGAAAAGGGAGTCCTACTTTTGGAAAGCATGTCGCAGTTGAGCTAACAAGTGAGAACAAGAGACAACTCTTAGTCCCTCGTGGCTTTGCACACGGTTTTGTCGTTCTTGAGGATGATACAGTATTTGCCTATAAAGTAGATAACTACTACTCACCGGAGAATGACAGAGGCATCGCCTTTGATGATGCAACTCTTGGTATAGAGTGGCAAGTACCTCATGCGGAGTTAAATCTCTCTGAGAAAGATAAAAAGCAACCACTTTTGAGTGAAACAGATGATATCTTTGATTATGGAGTAAATTACTATAATGACTAATATCTTAGTAACAGGTGCAAAAGGGCAAGTTGGTTCTGAACTCCAAGCGCTCTCTAGTGCGTATGCGTATAACTTCTACTTTACTGACAAAGAGAGCCTAGATATCACAGATGTCAACAGAGTAGATGATTTCATACAAGAGCAACAGATAGAGTGCATCATCAATGCAGCGGCATATACAGCAGTTGACAAAGCAGAAGATGATGCAAAAATTGCTGATAAAATTAACCATCTAGCTGTAAAAAATCTTGCACAGATTGCAAAAGAGAGAGGCGTAAAGCTGATTCACATCTCAACAGATTATGTTTTTGATGGAAAAAACTACAAACCCTACCAAGAAGATGATGCAACAAATCCAAATGGCGTTTACGGGGCGACCAAACTTGCAGGTGAGAGAGCTATGCAGGGGATAAACCCTCACAACTCTGTGATTATCAGAACTTCATGGGTATATAGCAGTTTTGGAGCCAACTTTGTCAAGACTATGCTTAGGCTTGGCAAAGAGAGAGACTCATTAGGTGTCATCTTTGATCAGGTAGGTACGCCTACCTATGCAAGAGATTTGGCAAAAGCCATTTTAGACATCCTTCCAAAAGTGAAAAATGAGCAAGTTGCGATATATAACTACTCAAATGAGGGTGTGTTGAGCTGGTACGACTTTGCCAAAGAGATTATGCGAATGGCAAAGCTAGAATGCAGCATCAACCCCATAGAGACGAAGGAGTATCCAACTCCAGCGGCGCGACCGCACTACAGTCTGCTCAATAAAGCAAAAATAAAAGAAGCGTATAACCTCGCTATCCCATTTTGGAAAGATAGTTTAGAGGAGTGTTTAAAGATTATGGGAGAGAGAAGATAGATGTTTCACAATAACAATAAAACAATTTTAGTAACAGGATGTGCAGGTTTTATAGGGAGTAATTTTGTACCCTACTTTTTAGAAAAATATAAAGAGTACAATGTTGTCAACCTAGACCTGCTCACCTATGCAGGTGATTTAGCAAATCTTGCAGAAGTAGAAAAGAATAAAAATTATAAATTTATAAAAGGAGATATCTGTAACCGTGAGCTTGTAGAGTTTATCTTTGACGAATATGACATTAGAGGGGTTATTCATTTTGCAGCAGAGTCACATGTTGATAACTCCATCAAAAACCCCGGAGTCTTCATTGAGACCAATGTCAATGGTACCTTTACACTTTTAGATGTTGCCAAAAAGAAGTGGATGGAGAAGCCTTTTACTTACAAAAAAGAGTATCAAGGGTGCCGTTTTCATCATATAAGCACCGATGAAGTCTATGGAACATTAAATGAGACAGACCTCTTTACAGAGGAGACTCCCTACGCTCCAAACTCTCCCTACTCTGCTTCTAAAGCGAGTTCAGATATGATTGTTCGCAGTTATCAGGAGACCTATGGTATGAATACGGTCATAACGAACTGCTCCAACAACTATGGGCCAAAACAGCATGATGAAAAACTCATACCCACCATCATCCGTAAATGTTTAGCAGGCGAGCCTATTCCTATCTATGGAGATGGTAAAAACATTAGAGATTGGCTCTATGTGCTTGATCACTGTAAGGGTATAGACCTTGTCTATCATACAGGAAAAGAGGCAAATGTCTATAACATTGGTGGAAGAAATGAGCGTACAAATTTACAAATAGTGGATACAATATGCTCCATACTTGATACCAAAGTACCACCAAAAGAGCATATTAACAAAGAGAGCTACAAAGAGCTTATTACTTTTGTAGAAGATAGAGCCGGTCATGATCGCCGCTATGCCATTGATGCAACGAAGCTAGAAAATGAGCTTGGCTGGAGAGCAGATGAGAATTTTGAAAGTGGTATTGTAAAAACTATTGATTGGTATTTAAAAAAATATAATAAAAGTGAGAAATAATATGAGAAAAAAACATAATCATTCAAAATTTAGAACTGCTTTTACACTTGTGGAACTTTTAGTCGT
>JALWSY010000008.1 GCA_027083035.1 Sulfurimonas sp.
ATCTAAAGGAGTCCCTCATCTTTAAAATAATTTAACACTTTCTCATACACCGGTTTTTTAAAGTGTGCTGTATGATTTAACACCTCATCGACACCTACAAACTTATAGTTTATAAACTCAGGGTGTTTTGTAGCAAGATCTATCTTTGCATCTTTTGCAAGTTTTAGTAAAAAGTAGCGTTGGGTCTGCCCTTTGTAGGGCTTCATCCTCTCCGCTATCTTTGCAGGAAAATCATACGAAATCCACTCTGGATACTCTGCAATAATCTCTGCATCCCGACTCCCTATCTCCTCTTCCATCTCACGAAAAAGTGCCTCTTTCACCTCTTCCCCATTGTCTATGCCGCCTTGAGGAAACTGCCAGATATCAAGCAAATCATTACGCTGAGCAATAAAAATCTCTTTCTTCTTAGGATAATCGCCTGAGACAATTATCATCGCCACATTTGGACGGTACTCATTTTTTCTACTCATTATGTACGCCTCATTTATTATTGTCGCGATTATACAAAAAGTGTCATTAAAAAAAGATAATTTACCTCTTTTTGTTACAATGTCTTCTATACATTCTTCATAAGGAGAGAAAATGAGTGACGAAGAGTATTATGATGCAATGATTGAAGCCTTTGTAGATAAACCAAGTGAAGTTGAGTGGTATAAAAACGCTTTTAGCAAGTTTAATGTAAATGGTGTTGATACACTAAAATGGCATTGGAGTTGGTGGGCTTTTGGTGGTGGTTTTTTATATCTACTTTACCGTAAAGCCTATCTTCCCGCACTTATTTTGTTTATACTCTCCATCTCTTTAGGAATGATTCCCTTTGCAAGTTTTGCACTTATGATACTCAGCGGTGGACTCGCACCCTACTTTGTTTATAAAAGATTTAAAACAAAACTCAAAGAGATTGAAGAGAATGTTGCAGATGAGCAGACAAGAATAGAGACAATGCGCGAGGTTGGCGGCTATCATCAATGGGTTATCTGGGTATATGCTACCTTTATGCTACTTTTCTTTGGTGCTATTATCTCTGCTATTATGTCGAGTTATACACTCGCATAATGCTGCTCTATATTCACATCCCATTTTGTGACTCAAAATGCTCCTACTGTGCTTTTAACTCCTATGTGGACAAGTTTCATCTCAAAGAGCTCTACATGGAGGCACTTTTAGAACAGCTCAAAAGTGAACTCAAAGCCTACGATACAAAAGAGAACTCCATAGAGACACTCTTTATAGGCGGAGGAACACCCTCCACGATTGAACCAAAACTCTATAAACCCATCTTCAAACTCCTAGAAAACTATCTTCAAAAAGGGTGTGAGATAACCAGCGAAGCAAACCCCAATAGTGCAACTTATGAGTGGCTCAAAGGAATGCACACACTTGGAGTAAATCGCATCAGTTTTGGAGTACAAAGCTTTGATGCAAAAAAACTCAAACTCCTCAACCGCGCACATACACCACAAATGGCAAAAGATGCCCTCTTAAATGCCAAAAAAGCGGGATTTGAAAATCTCTCACTCGATCTTATCTATGCAACACTCGGCGATACAAAAGAGCTTTTACAACGTGATATAGAGACTGCCTTTAGCCTCCCCATCAATCACATCAGCGCCTATGCACTTACTATTGAAGAGGGTACAGCCTTTGCATCACAGCCGCAGATGAGCAGCGAGGAGCTTGAACTTACCTCTTGGATATTTCAAACCATCGAAGCAAAGGGGTTTATGCAGTATGAGATTAGTAACTTTGGCACCTACCACTCACAACATAATCTCGGCTACTGGAACTACAAAGATTACATAGGTGTAGGAGCCGGTGCAGTTGGTAAACGCAAAGAGCAAAGATTTTACCCGCAAAGCATCATTGAGGAGTATATAAAAAATCCCACTCAACTTAAAGTAGAGTCACTCAGCTTAGAGGATACAAAAATAGAGAAGCTCTTTTTAGGAATGCGCTCCTGTGTTGGCGTGCATGAGAGCGTATTAGAGGCAGATGAACTCCAAAGGGCAAATCTACTTGTAGATGAGAAAAAGTTACTCTTCCAAGAGCATATTTATTACAATCCCGACTACCTTTTAGCAGATGAGATTACGCTATTTATCACATCTTAATCATTCTTTAGGTAAAATCTCGAAAATCAACAAAGAAGGCTTACTATGTTTGGTATGGGTTTTACCGAGATACTTATAATAGCTGTAATAGCTATCCTTTTTCTAGGTCCAGATAAACTTCCTAGCACTATGATAGAAATAGCAAAATTTTTCAGAAATGCGAAGAGTGCCATAGGCAATGTAAAAGATACTATTGAAGAGGAGATGCATGTCGCTGACATCAAGAGTGAAGCACTCCAGTATAAAGCACAACTTGAAGAGGCATCCTCCCAACTGCATAAAGTTACAGACATTAAAAGTACGGTCTCTTCAGAGATAGACTCTATCTTAAATGATGAAGATGATGCGCCTAAAAAGCCCACATCCCCTTATGCTG
This sequence comes from Sulfurimonas sp., assembly GCA_027083035.1. GTDB lineage: Bacteria > Campylobacterota > Campylobacteria > Campylobacterales > Sulfurimonadaceae > Sulfurimonas. The sequence continues at coordinate 2,491 of JALWSY010000008.1, forward strand.
AAGAGCAGGTAACTTTTAAGAAAAAGAAGAAAAAAGAGCCAGCAGAAGAGAAGAGTGATGTAAAAATAGAGGAAGAGATAAAAGATGTTTGATGAACTAAGACCTCACCTTGTTGAACTAAGAAAGAGATTGGCTATCTCTATTGCAAGCCTTATTGTTATGTTCTTTGTTATGTTCTTTTTTCATGAACCAATACTTAACTGGATTGTAGAGCCTCTCAACACCGCACTTATAGAGGTAGGTAAAAAGTCTATCCACGCAGCAGACGGTATGGTGACTACCTCACAGGTTGGTGGAGCTTTCTTTGTAGCACTCAAAGTCTCCTTTTTTGCTGCTATTTTAGGTGCCATTCCTATTATCCTCTCACAGATTTGGATGTTTATAGCTCCGGGACTTTATGCAAATGAGAAAAAGATGGTTATCCCTTTTGTAGTAGGTGGAAGTGTTATGTTTTTAGCGGGTATTCTCTTTGCCTACTACATTGTAACTCCTTTTGGGTTTGACTTTCTCATTACCTTTGGTAGTTTCAAGTTTACTCCACTTATCAACATAGAAGATTATGTAGGCTTTTTCACAAAGATAATGTTCGGTTTTGGTATCGCTTTTCAGCTTCCTGTATTTGCTTACTTTTTAGCACTCCTTGGACTTGTCAATGACAAACAGATGATGGCATTTTTTAAGTATGCTATCGTCATTATCTTTATAGTTGCAGCGCTTCTTACACCACCAGATGTACTGACACAGTTGCTTATGGCGGGGCCGCTTATTATTTTGTATGGTCTCTCCATCGTTATTGTTAAAATGGTAAATCCTGCAGAGGATGAAGAAGAAGAGGACGATGAGGAAGAGGATGATGCAGATGAGAGTCTGCAAGAGTCTCTTCCAAAGAGTAGTGAGGCGTAAGTAGGTGTCCCAAGATGCTGAACTTCTCACACAAAGCTATAACTTCTCTCTCCCTGAGGAGCTTATAGCTACCCATCCTGCACATCCGCGCAATCATGCAAAACTTTTAGTTTACGACAGAGCAACAGACACCATTACACATACTCACTTCTATGAGCTTGAGAAGTTTATTCCAAAAGGTTGCGCCCTTATCTTCAATGATACCAAGGTAATCAAAGCGCGTCTTTTTGGAAAAAAACCGAGTGGTGGAAAAATAGAGCTACTGATAAATAGAGCGCTTGATGCACATAATGTAAATGTCTATATCCGCGGCAAAGTTAAAGAAGGGAGTGAGATTTTTTTTGAGCAAAACCTCAAGGCAGTAGTGCAGAGCCTGAATGAAGATGGCAGCAGAGTAGTACGCTTCTACCAAGAGGAGAGACTCCTGCGCTTTGAAGAGTTACTTCCTATTATAGAGATTATCGGGCATATTCCACTCCCTCCCTATATCAACAGAGCTGATGCAGCTGAGGATGCAGATGAGTATCAGAGTGTCTTTGCAAGAGCCGAGGGAGCAGTTGCCGCACCTACAGCCTCGTTGCACTTTACAGATGCACAGCACAAAAGAGTGTGTGAAAAGTTTCAACACGCTTATGTTACTCTACATGTAGGAAGCGGTACCTTTAAACCTGTTGACGCCGAAATAATCACCCAGCATCCTATGCACGCTGAGTATTATGAGATATCACAAGAGGCAAAAGAGATTTTGGACTCAGATACTCCAATTTTAAGTGTTGGCACAACCTCTACGAGAACGATAGAGTATTATGCCAAACATGGAGGAGTGCAAAGAGGCGAAGCAAATCTCTTTTTACATCCAAAAAACAGACCAAGTAGAGTGAACCATCTACTCACAAACTTTCACCTCCCAAAATCAACACTACTGATGCTTGTTGCATCATTTGTGGGACTTCAAAAGACACAGGAGTTATACGCCCAAGCCATTAAAGAGAAGTATCGTTTTTACTCTTATGGCGACGCGATGCTTATCCTTTAAGCAGAGTCACCCTGCCATTTTTCACTTCTATCTCTCCGCTCAGTTCCGCTTCAAAAAGGCGCGAAGGGAATTTTGCGAGAGCTGCATCATAACTGGGATTTGTTGCACAGAAGAGTAAAAAGACATCATCACTCTTACTTTGGCGATGTTTTTTATCCCCAAACTCTTCTACAAAAACATCAATGTCATAAATTGCTTTTGCCTTTCCCTCAGATAAGAGTCTATTTGTTGCCTCACTCTCCCCTATTCTGTGTGCTAAGACATAAATCTCTTTTCCCATTTTCAAAGCATACTCCACACTCCGCATACTGCCAGAATTTAGATCAGCATAGGAGACTACAAGAATATCTCCAAGTGCTACAACCAACTCATTTCGCAAAACGAAGTTGTACTTCTTTGAGGGTACTCCCTCTTGAAACTGACTCAGTACAAGCCCCTCTCTCTCCACCTCTTCTATCAATTTTGCATTTATTTGCGGGTATCTTTTATCAAGTCCTGTAGCTGCTACTACGATAGTATTTGCATATCCGGCTGCCCTATGTGCGATAGCATCTATTCCAATTGCGCCACCACTTACCACGCAAACACCTGAAGCTGCAAGCTTTTGGGCTAACTCTTGCGTCTTAAGACGTGCATATTGATTTGGTTTTCTGCTACCGATGATTGAGATTTGTTTTCTTTTTAGCAGCGAAGTATCCCCTATAAAGTAGAGTTTTTCCGGATACATCTTCATAGCTTCAAGAGAATCTATATGAAAATTTATCTCTTCTATCATAGTGCTAAAGCCTGTTTACTAAAACCAAATCTACACCTTTTAAAATCGCTTTAGACTCATAGAGTGCGCGAAGGGTATTTTTGTGTGGATGTCCTATGGCTATGGCTGTACCATGTTTCTTTGCTACTTCGATGGCTTTTTTTATCTGCTGTAGTACATACGCTTTATCCATGTGATGATCTAAAAAGACATCCCGCGCTACATACTTAAGTCCAAAATTCTCCATCACCTTTGGTGCCTTTGTCTCTGCTGTGGTGCGAGAATCTATAAAAAAGATATGATTTTTCTTCAACGCATAAATGAGTCTGTTCATCGCCGTCTCATTAGATGTGAACTTACTGCCCGTATGATTATTAATATAGTGTACACGAGGAAACCACTTCTTTATCTCTTTGATGCGTCGCAGTACTGCCTGTTGTGAATCATGAATGCGCAGAGTATTAGGTTCTTCGGCACTCCAATTTTTTGCTTCCATAGGAAGGTGTACCATATAAAAATTTTCATGAGCAGCAAGTTTTGCTGTGTTTGGTCTTGATTTGCTTGGTGGCAAAAAGGACATGGTAAGCGGGAGATGCAGACTCTTAATCGCCTTGACCTGAGAAGAGGTTCCAACATCATCTATGATAATGGCAAGTTTAGGTTTTCCAGATACATGAACGACATCTTTTCTCTCAAGTTTTGGCTCCTTAGCCAGTACACCACCATCAAGCTCATGAGAAGCACTCACATAAGCCTCTTTTTTTATCTTCTTTTTCTCCTGCTTCAAAACCTGTTTTAGGCGTTGCTTTACATCCTCTTTCTCTTTGGAACTCTTTTTTATTGCAGGCAGGTGCCGTTTTTCTTTGCTTTTTACACTATATCCCTCGACCTTTCCACTCTCATAACCAAGATAGTATCCTATGATAAACATACCCATACTCAAAGCAACAAGAGCAAGCGCCCACGCTATATAACTTAAAACCTTTGAACTACTAGAAGCTGAACTCTTCTTTTTACTTTTTTTACGCATAACTCTTCTTAATTTTTTTATAACTATACCTTTTTAGATATTAAATCTTTATTTTATTGCATTTTGCAATGAAAAATCTTTAAAAACAAAAACAATAAAATTAAATAACTCTTTAAGTAACTTTCCTGTATAATTCCATTTCCTTTCTCTTTGTAATGTCAAGAGTGACACTATATATAGCGCTACATCAGCAGCACTTAATCCGAGAGGGAAACAAAAAGCCGTACTGGCTATACCAAGAGGAGATCATACTATATGAGAAACTACGAAAACTTAGTAATCGTAAAACCTACATTAACAGCTGAAGAGATTCAAGCTAGCATTAAAGAGATTGAAGAAGTAATCACTGCAAACGGTGGTGAGATTCAAGCTACAAGTCAAATGGGAATGAGAAAATTAGCATACCCAATTAATAAAAACGAGCGTGGTTTTTACCATGTTATCTATTCATCAATTGCTCCTTCAGCAATTTCTGAAATTGAGAGACGCTTCCGTATTAACGAAGATCTTCTTCGTTTTGTAACTATTAAATACGATACAAACCGTGAAGTAGCTGCATTTAACGCTATGGTTGAAAAAGCTAAAAAGGATGCGTCTGCTCCTGCAAAAACTGAAGAGACAGCAACAGCAGAAGAAGCACCAGCGGCAGAAGCTCCGGCAACAGAAGCTCCAGCAGCTGAGTAGTTTTAGACCTAATACTCTAAGGAAACCTTATGTTCAATAAAATAATTTTAGTTGGTAACCTAACACGCGATATCGAACTTCGGTACTCTCAAGGCGGTATGGGAATTGCAAAAACTGCAATAGCTACAAGCCGTAAATTCACTAGCAATGGTGAGAAAAAAGAGGAAGTATGTTTTGTAGATATCACTTTCTTTGGAAGAAGTGCTGAAGTTGCTAACCAATACCTTAGAAAAGGGAGTAAAATCCTAGTAGAGGGAAGATTACAGTTTGAACAATGGGTAGATCAAAACGGACAAAAAAGATCAAAACACTCTGTTATTGTAGAGACAATGCAAATGCTTGACTCTAAAGGTGATGCAATGGGTGGCGCTTCACAAGGATACTCTGCACCTGCTCAAGGGCAAGGACAATCCTATCAGGCACCACAACAACAGCAGCAACCAGCTTACAATCAAGCACCGCAGCAACAGATGCAGCAGCCTATGCAACAGCAGCAACCAAGCTACAATAACCAACAAGCACAAACACAAAGTCGTCAAATGCCTAGCCCATCGGAAGTTCCGGTAATAGATATTGATGAAGATGAAATTCCATTTTAGAAAATAGATAATAAAAGGTAAGAAAATGTCAGAAAAAAGAAAATACAAAAAAAGATATTGTAAATACTGTGAAGCAAAAGTTGACTTCATGGATTATAAAGATGTGGGATCACTCCGTTTCTCACTTTCAGAAAGATATAAAATCATGCCACGCCGTCTAACAGGTAACTGTAAGCGTCACCAAGACATGATAGCAGTAGTAATCAAGCGCGCTCGTGCAGCTGCATTAGTACCATATACTGTAACTCGTAAGCAAGTTGTAACTGCACCATTTGAAAACCTTAAGTAAATAAGGCTTTCAAGCCCCTCTTTTGGGGCTATAAACATAGCACCTCTTTTCATACTCCAACCCTTAATTATAGGAATGTTTTTTGCTTACTTAAATCAAAAAGTAGATAGATGAAATATTTTTTCCTTATAACATTTTTACTCCTCTCCTCACTTCATGCAAAAAAATCAGAATACTCAGTTGTTGTAGATATCCCTTTTGATGCCGCACTCTTTGATGTTACAGAAGATTATGACAGAACTATAACTGCTGTTGGATTCTCTAAAGAGTACAAAAAAAGCAGGAGTAGTTCTCGTACATTTTATGATGCGTTTGAGTATTTGGCTTCACAGCATAGCGGTAGTTTTGGGGCGCAAATGCATCTTATCAAGGTTGATAATAATGCAAATATTTTACTCTCAAAACAGGCAAAATTAGAGCGATTTAATGAAGCCATTGCAGTTGTAAAAACACCAGCTAACGGCTACTATGTCGGTGGTTCAACTATGGATGGTTCTCTTCTTGTTCTCAAACTTGACGCCGCTGCACACTTGCTCTCATCCTCCCTCTTTGGAACAAAGAACTATGACAGAATGAACAATCTTATACTTCTGAGTGATGGAGGTGTTCTCGCTGTCGGCTCCTCTACCACTTCACGAGATACTCAAGACAATATGTTTGAGACAGGACTTGGTAATAGCGATATCTTTCTTACACGATTCTCAAAAGATGGCACAATTCTTTGGAGCAAAAAGTATGGAACAGAGTATGATGATAGAGGAATAGATGCAGTTGAAGCTAGAGATGGCTCTATCTTGGTCATTAGTGAAACTGCCTATGCACATAACAGAAGTGTAAGCTTTATGCGTATCACAGAAAATGGCAATAAAATCTGGCTAAAACACTATCAGCAAAGTAAAAAGAACGATACAACCATAATACCAAAAAAAATCATCCGCCTTAAAGATGGAAATTTTATAGTAGCACTCACCCAGTACAACGACATACAAAAAGAGCATATTCGCCTTGTAAAGTTTGATTTGTATCAAAATATTCTCATAGATAAAGAGGTTTTTACAACTTACCCTAGTGGTATCAATGACATAAAAGAGTTTTCAAATGGGAAACTCATCGCTGTCGGGTATGTAAAAGACACCTACAATAGTGATGGATTGGCGATGCTATTTAATTCACGGCTGCAACTTTTAAATCAAGAACATTATGGAGGAGAGAATTTTGATCTCTTTAATGCTGCAAAAATTCTTCACAACTCTCAAGTAGCTGTTGTGGGTGTGCATACAAAAGAACACTCACAAGAGACAAATATGTGGCTTGTAAAACTCAACGATGATGCATCCATAGTACAACTCGCAACAGCAACATCCTCTCTCTATGAGCAACTCTGCAAACTTTTTGAGGAGGAGATAAAAAAAGGGGAGATAAAAATAACAAAAGATCTTAACATTGAGTTTATAGCAGATACCCTAACCTTTAAAGTAGGTACATACAAACTCTCTGCAAAACAAAAAGAGTATCTCAAGAGATTTTCTCAAAAGCTTATCCCATTTCTCTACAAATATAAAAATCAGATAGCCACACTTGAGATTAATGGACATAGCTCAAAAGAGTGGCAAAAAAGTAGTTTTGAGAGTGGTTATCTGAAAAACGAGAAACTCTCACTCAACCGTTCGCATGAGACACTCTCAGAAATCTTCATACATCAGAACCACACTATGCAAAAGTGGCTCACATCTATCCTTAAAGGAAGCGGCTACAGCTACTCAAAACCACTCTTTAAAAATCATACTTACGACGCCATCCACTCACGAAGAGTTAATATCTCTATAAAACTACTTTAGTGAGGGTGGAGCCGGTGGTTGCTGCGACTTATCAGTAACACTTGGCTGCAGAGATGCTGTATTGCTTATACTATCAGCACTCTTCACACTCTCTTTATTCTCACACCCTAAACTCATCAAAATAATAACTGCCAATATAATGTATCTCATCTTACTTCACCTCATCACTTAAAATGGAAGAGCCATTAAATAATACTCCATACATTTTATTCTCTAAATCAAAAATAATGCCCCTGCGGTCATTATACCCCCAACTGTGATTACTTACCTTTTCACTAAGAGTTTTTAGAGCAGTTATCTTCATATCATCCACTCTATAGATACCAAAGTTATGCGTTTCACTACTGTTACTAGAGTTACTATAATCAACATAAGGAAAACCAAAACTCTTATCGCTCTCTCTATAGACAAAAGCTTTATGGTCATACTCTGCACTACTATATGTACTAGCACTTCCTATCACTATCTTATCTGCGAGCTGAGGATTTGCAAAGTCACTTATATCAAAGAGTTGCACAGTCAAAGCACTACTTCTTCCATTACTATCTACATCTCTGCCTATACTCAAGACTCTATTTGTATCGACTATATGCAAGTAACGAGAGAAGCCCGGTATAGATAATTCCCCCGCAACTTTTGGATGCAGAGCATCGCTTAAATCAAGCGTATAGAGAGGGTCTGTCTCTTTAAAAGTTACGACAAAACCTCTATCTCCCATAAAACGCACCGCTTTTATGAGTTCACCTTTTTTGCCAAGATTACCAAGCTCGGAGACTATCTGTAGCTCACTTCCCTGCTCATTCAAAATGGAAACTGTGTTGTTGGTATCACTATCGCCCCATGAAAAGCCTGAAGATGTAGCAACTCTTAAATACTCCCCCTGCTCGCTCATACTAAACTGATTCAACATACGACCATCAACACTCCCTTTTGCTTTATAAGCAAGGCTCTCACCAAGAGAAAATTTATAAATCATCTGCTGCTCTTCATAGTCGATGTAGTTATAGTAGAGTGGATATTCAGCGGAGACTAGATAGAGAGCATCCTTTGATGCATAGTAAGTTTGCGAACTACCGACATAGGAGATACTCTCTTTATAGGTTGCATCATCTATATTAAAACTGCTCAATGTTGTTAGTGTCGCATCTTGGTTAAGCTTTATCGGTGCATAGAGTCTCTCTGGTGTTATTAATGCTTGAGCTACTCCATTTGTTGCAATACTCGGTGTTAAATTTTCACTCACAACCCTTGGGTTTTCATAGTCGTACTCCCAAGCACCGGTTGCATCATAGTTGTACTTATAACACTCATTTTTATAATAAAGTTCATAATTTTGTGAATATTCACAGGTTTCAGGTGCCTTTTTCATCAAATCTGGCATCACCTCTACAACCTCTTCATCCGAGTCAGTAGTTCCTGAGCAAGAGGCATAAAGATTCTCTCTATCAATATCATTACAGAGAGTATCAACATAGACTTTATCATAGGCATACTCAATCTGCGGTTGAAATGCACTTACTACAAAGAGTCTGCCATCCACTAAACGACTTGTTTGATAACTTCCATCAATCGTATAAGTCTCTAAAAGTTTGATGTCATTTACATTCAAAACATTATAGATATCTACATAAAAATGTTCTGTAGTATCATAATACGGCAGTAATCCCGCTTTTGTCGTAACACCTGTTTCTTCACCACTATTAATAGTATATATATTGTTCGGACGAGAGAGTAAAATAAGCCTCTTATCCTGAAGATACATTGCCACTACATCTTTGTCTTTGGTTGTAATAGTGTTGATGGCAGCATACTCTTTTTTCGCAATATTTTCAAATGAAGTTATAAATATACTAGATTTTTCTCTATCTACACTAAAAATATACTCGCCATCATTTTTAAGTATATCAGCTTCATCTACTCCTGCTTCTTGAAGATTTGTAGTTGTAGTATCCACACTCTTTGGTGTTACATTTGTTTGTGCATCATCCACAGGAATAGAAGTATCAACCTCAATACCATCCAAGGCATAAACTATATCACCATACCCTCCATAGTACCTATTTGCCTTTAACATCTCACGAATATAGTTCTCCATCTCTTCTTTGGAGTCAAAATTTTGCAGCTCTGAGAGCCTCTTATCCATCGCTATCTCTTGCCTTGTATCACTTTTAACCCAAAGCCCTTCACTTTCGTTTATATTTTTTATAGTAGGAAAATCAAGAGTGGCATCATTGACACTCCATTTACCATCCCCTCTATACTTCCACACCAAGGCATCGCCAAAAAAAGAGCTATCTGCTACCGCCCTTTGCGGCAAAGAGACAAGGTTCCACCCTTTCTCTAGCACCATATTACCATTTGCAATCTCCCCTCTACTTCCCTCTTTGATATCTGCACTCCAATCCTCATTGTTGAAAATCCAAAATGCCTGCCATGCTTTTAGGGAGTCAAGTGCTGATAGATTAGCATCTTTTATCTTTTGCATCACCTGTGCATCAGGGGAGTAGCCCTGCCACTCTTGTGAGCGTGCATCAAAAGCCCACACCAGCTCTACATTTTTGTTCTCAAACACTTGCGTACTTTTCTGCGCCTCTGGAAGGCTCATAAGCGACCAACCCTTTTTAAAAGAAACGCTCTGCGATGCAAAAAGTGAGAAAACCAACAATAATAGACTCAATAAAATTTTCATGATACATCCTTTTACTCAAGTATAGCATAAAAAAGTTTTTAATGAAATTAGGGGAATTTTTGAGGGGAAAGAAGGGTGTAGAGAGATGAACTCTCTACAAAAATTTTAATTATGGATTAACCACAAGATGGTACTTCACCATCTGATGCATACTTCCAAACGAAGTCATATAAGTTTTTAACATCTTTTTCTTTCATTTTTTTGATTTTCTTTGCTCCATGTGGGCAGATTGAAGTCCACTCTTCTTTAAGTTTTCCAGCATCTTTGATTGAAGCCCAACCTTTACGATCATGCTTTACAGCAAAAACTGCACCATTTTTAAGACCATCTTTTTTACAAACTTTTAATTTTTTAAGATAGAACTTTTGACCATGTTTTGCATCAGCCATTGCACCTGTAGTGAAAACTGATCCTGCTACCATTGCAGCGAGTAGTAATGAAGTTGTTTTTTTCATTTGATTTCCTTATGTTTTATTTAGAACTGCCGATATGCTACTACTATTTAGATAAATAATAGTTTAATTTTAGAAATTGATTTCAAATATTTTAGATAAAAGTTTCTAAATTACCCCTCTCTGTTTCGAGAAGATTCACGAAAACCTAAACGCGTCTTATCTTGTTTGAGCTTTTTGTAGAGTTTAAATTTTGCTCTCTCTAGTGCCTCATCATCATAAGCAAACTCCTCTTTAAGGGCTTCATCACCCATATTTGCAGTATCCATTGCAAAGAGTTTGAGTTCTTTTTTAGTAAGTTTTGCTTTGAGTGCGCTATATAACTCTTTATCTTCTACTAACAAATCCACTTCATCCATCACACAGAACTCTGCTATGTAAGTTCTAAAACTATTTTCGTCGTGATACTGTCTCCATACTGTACTCTCTAACATATCTATATTTTCTCCAATATTTTCGTCAAATCTTTCTCTTTTATGATTATATTTGCCTCTTTTTCTAAAATCTCTCTAGCACAAAATGCCACGCGTGTCCCTGCATGAGCGAACATACTCAAATCATTTGCTCCATCTCCACATACAAGTGTCTCCGCTTCGCTCACTCCTAAGATATTTTGAAGTCTCACCAGCATATCTCCTTTAGAGAAGTTAAACATCATATCGCCACCGACTAAACCAGTGAGCTTTCCATCTTTATGATGCAGGGCATTTGAGAAGTCTGCATCATAATCGAGAATATCTTTGGCATACGAAGTCGCTGTACGAAATCCGCCACTAAAACAGACTACTTTTATGCCTCTGCTCTTTAACGCAGCTATGGTCTCTTTTGCCCCTTTCATATAGGGCAAATTATGGGAGATTTTCTCAACTACTGAGTAGTCAAGCCCTTTGAGCAGTCCTACTCTCTGCTGGAGTGACTCAAAAAAATCAAGTCTGCCACTCATCGCCTCTTCTGTGATGCGAGCCACCTCTTCACCAATTCCCAACTCCTCAGCAAAAAAATCAATCGTCTCACCATCCATAAGTGTCGAATCGAAATCAAATACAGCCAGTTTTAAACTCATACTTACTCTCTTTTGTTATAATTGTGCAATTAGACTTATTACAGTACAAAAGTGTATCATAAATAGGCTTTAAAGAGGTAAGACTGTACAAAACTTTTTTTGAAGCGTAGCCAAAGCTACGGTGATGAAAAATTTTGTGCAAGATTGCCTCTTTAAAGCCTACCCTTCGGGCTTTACACATTTGCTCATACTCTGCGTTAACACTCCTTGAATTAGCTACGGCTAGTCCTGCGTCGTGTTGCCTTGATTATGAACAAATGTGTAAAGTTTATGACACACTTTTATACTGTAACAAGTCTACCATAACTAAAGAGGACTTTTATTTGTTTGATACTTTAATAGATAAACTCAATAACAGCACATATATAACCCTAGAGACAACTCCGGGACACTCTCCTGTTTTTCTGCCAACCATAGAAAAAATAGCAGAGTTAGAACTAGAAAAATATGTAGATGGATTTTCAACAACAGATAATCCTCTCGCAAAACTAAAATACAACGCACTCTTTGCAGCAAAGATGCTCCAAGAGAGATTTCACAAGCCTGTCATAGCGACCATGGCTATGCGTGATAGAAACAAGATAGCGCTCCAATCAGACCTGCTTGGAGCCAATGAAGCAGATATCCGTGCCATTTTAGCACTCACGGGTGATCCTGCTACTATGAGTGATCAACCCCATACAAAGGGTGTTTTTGAGGGGGATAGCACCCTACTTCTTGACATCATCTCCGCTTTTAACTCTGGAATGAACTATGCCGGAAAACCTTTAGCTCATGCACCCAAGCATATCTCCCCCTTTGCAGTAGTAAACTCCTATGCAAAGAATCCTAAAACACTCCAAAAAAAGATTCAAAAAAAGATAAAACATGAAGCTGTTGGTATCATCACACAACCTGTTTATGATGTAGAAAATGCCAAACTGCTTTTAGAGTTAAAAGAGAATGCCAACAGAGAGTGTTGTCCTGATAAGAAAAAAGGGGAGATTATCTTTGGTATCTTCCCTATCACAAAACTCAGAACCGCTCAGTTTCTCTCAGCCCATGTTCCGGGCATCAATGTACCGGATATATGGATAGAGAAACTAAGAGTTGCACATGAGAGAGGTACCGAGGAGGAGTACAAGGTAGGCTTTGAGCTGAGTAAAAATCTCTTTGAAGATTTAAAAGAGCTGCATCCAAAGATACACCTCATGACTGCAAACCAGTTTCAAATAGCAAAAGATATACTAATATAACTATACAAGGGAAAAAATGATTGATTTAAAACTACTACAAAAAGATTTTGAGAGTGTAAGTGCAAAACTTATGAGAAAGGGTGTTGATGCGGCACTTCTTGAGCAGGTAAAACAAAAATTTGAAGAGCTTAAAGTTGCCAAAGCAGAGTTTGAGAGACTCCAAGCTGCACAAAATGCGATGAGTAAAGAGTTTGGTATCTACAAGCGTGAAGGAAAGGATATCTCAGAGCTTAAGGCAAAGGTTGATGCAAATAAACTGCTTATCAATGATGCAATAGAGGTGCAAAGAGAGAAGCAAGAGGAGTTAGAGAAGATTGCTATGGCTATTCCAAATATTCCTGATGATAATGTGCCAGATGGAGAGGATGAAGAGGATAATGTAGAGCTGAAAAAAGTCCTCACTCCTCGTGAGTTTGACTTTACGCCAAAAGAGCATTGGGAGTTAGCAGAGACAAACGGTTGGATAGACTTTGAACGTGGTGTGAAAGTTGCTACCTCAAGATTTTCAGTAAGCTTTGGTATGGGTGCCAGACTTGAGCGCGCACTTATAAACTTTATGCTTGATTTTAACCGCGAAAGAGGGTTTGAGGAGGTAAGCGTACCTGCACTTGTAAACCGTCGTGCCTTGGAGGGAACAGGTCAACTTCCTAAGTTTGAAGATGATTTATATAAAATAGATGGACAAGAACTATTTCTTATCCCAACAGCGGAAGTTCCAGTCACAAACCTCTACCAAGATGAGATACTTCACGCCGATGAACTTCCAAAGAGAATGACGGCTTATACTTCATGCTTTAGAAAAGAGGCAGGAGCAGCAGGTCGGGATACAAGAGGGATGATACGACAACACCAGTTTCATAAGGTAGAGCTTGTAGCCATTACGACACCGGCTACAAGTGAAATCATATTTGAGCAGATGGTGAGTTGTGCATCAGACATCCTCACAGCATTAGAGTTACCGCACCGTTTAGTAAATCTCTGTACGGGTGACTTAGGCTTTGGAGCTGCACATACAACAGACATAGAAGTATGGCTCCCCGGACAGAACAAATACCGCGAAATCTCCTCTATCTCAAACACAAGAGACTTCCAAGCAAGACGCGCAAAGATTCGCTTTAAAAATGGCAAAAAAAATGAGCTAGTCCACACCCTAAACGGCTCATCCCTAGCCGTAGGTCGTACGCTTGTAGCGATTATGGAGAACTACCAAAACGAAGATGGAAGTATCGATATTCCTGAAGTGCTGAAGCCTTATTTGGGGATGTAGTTTCCTCTTATTTTAATGAATAGGCAGAAGTAACTGCCTATTTAAAGCCACTTTATCTCCATACAATCTCATTTAACACTAATGTAACACTTTCTTTTTATACTTACATAATTTTTTTAAGAAATAGGAAATGTAAATGAAAAAAAGTGTTTTGAGCCTTTCTGTTATAGCTTTGCCTTTGTTAGCCCAGAGTGTTGTAGAGTTAGCCCCTGTAAGTGTTACTGCAACGGGAGTTGATGAGAGTAGTATAGAACAACCCTTAAGTATTGCCACCAAAGATGCAAAGGAGATTCAGCTTGATCAAGTTATATTTCAAAAAGATCTGCTGAACTCTTTAAGTGGTGTTCGTATTGAGCAGACTGGCTCTGTTATAGGGCATATGACATCTATCCGTATGCCAATGGGTACAAGCCCTTACTATCTTTTTATGCAAGATGGTATCCCTGTACAATCGAGTGGTTTTTTTAATCATAATGCCCTCGCCTATACAACATTTCAATCAGCCTCTTCAGTAGAAATCTTAAAGGGTGCTGGAACAGCTCTGTACGGCTCAGATGCAGTTGCAGCAGTTGTCAATGTTGCATCTGCATCAGCACCATCAAAGAGTCAAGAGATATCTCTTAAAGGTATGGCAGGAAGCTATGGCTACGCAACTGCAGGTGTTTCTATGAGTGATACCATCGATGAAAACAGTGCCTATAGAGCCAATGCCACCTATATGCATAGTGATGGTTGGCGTGACCATACAAAAGCAGATAGAGCAGAAGCAAATATTCGCTTTGATCATACTATAAGTGATGATAATGATGTCAAGATACTCTTTAACTTCTCAAAAACAGTAGCCCAGCAGGCAGATAGCTTTAATGACTATGCAAATATTGAAAATGGTTCAACGGCTGCAAGTGATGATCCAAACTACTTTAGCGCGCTTGAGAAGACAGATGTAGAGAGAAGATTTGATTATGCAAAACTGAGTGCTGAGTTTAACAACTATACCTTTAACGACTTGGAGATAACGCTCATCCCCTATCTTCGCTACAATAGAAACAGATATATAGCGACTTGGGAAAAAAATCTTCCAAGTAGTGACAATGAACTCTATACATTTGGCTTTTTACAAAGAAATACTTACGAACAGGAGTGGGGAAAGGTTGTCTTTGGTTTTGACACAGAATATACACAATCATCGCTAAACTACAATCAAGATTTTGATATCACAACAACAGGAAAATACTCAAAAACTTATACATCAGGTAATCTGTATGA
The DNA here is from genome assembly GCA_027083035.1 of Sulfurimonas sp. Classification (GTDB taxonomy): domain Bacteria; phylum Campylobacterota; class Campylobacteria; order Campylobacterales; family Sulfurimonadaceae; genus Sulfurimonas. Next base: position 17,596 of record JALWSY010000008.1, read on the forward strand.
TTATGATGTAGCGTACTTTGCCATCGCCCCTTATGTTCATGTTGATTACATGATTACTGATCAAATCAAACTCAGTCCCGGTCTCAGATATGACTACAACAGCTATAACTATAAAAACAACTTAGCTCCAGACTCTAGTGATGACTCAAATACATACTTCCGCCCAGCTGATAGAAAAGACTCTTTTAATCACCTCAGCCCAAAACTTGCACTTGCCTATATGCCTATGCAAGATTTAAATCTCTATGCCCGTTATGCAAATGGGTTTAGAATCCCACAGGCTACAAGACTCTACTCAGTAAAAGTGGGCTATGAAAACATCGACTTGACGGCTGAGCAGTCAAACACTTATGAGATTGGCTTTAAAAAGAGTTTCTCGAAAAAGTCATTTTTTGAATTGGCTCTTTACTACATGAATATTGATGATACAATAATCAGAGATAAAGATACAGGAGGCTACAGAAATGGTGGTGCATCAATTCACAAAGGAGTTGAGGCATCACTTAAGTCTGAAATCACAAAAGAGTGGGAGAGTAGTCTGAGCTACTCATACTCTAAACACAACTACGACAACGATCCAACCCTCGGAGACAACGAAATCGCAGGCGCACCAAACCACTTAGCAAATGCAAGACTCTTCTACATACCAGAGTACCTAAATGGTCTCACAATGATGGCAGAGTGGCAATATGTCGGCGCATACTGGATGGATGACAAACATACTATTGATAAATATGATGGTTATAGTATTGGTAATTTTAAAGCAGATTATGCCTACTCCAAGAAGCTAAGATTTTTTGGAAAAGTAACTAACATAACAGATGCAAAATATGCTGTAAATGCGCGTTACTCTTATGGAAAAGAGGACTATACTCCAGCAGACCCAAGAAGTCTCTATGCTGGAGTTGAGTATATATGGTAAAAGTCTATAAACTCCATAAGATAGCAGGAATAAGTGCTGGAGTAATCCTCCTGCTTCTCTCTGTTAGTGGCTTTTTTCTTGATCATGAGAAGTGGAGTTTTCTCTACACTACCACTTTTAGTAATACTCCAGCACAAACCCTTCAGTCTGAGCAGCGACTCTTTACAAGTTACTATCAAGATAAAAAAAATGCGCAACATATCATCGTAGGTTCACATCGTGGTCTATTTGAAAGTTATGATGCAGGGGAGAATTTTTCAAATCTATCAAAACTTCAGATTTTAGCAATAGTACCTTTTAATAATGAACTCTACCTTGCAACTTCAAATGGAGTCTATACCTATAAAAATGCAGCCCTACAGCAGATTGCACTCGATGGCGACTATATTACCTCATTAAGTGTATCAAAAGAGAAAATTGTTGCCGTTGTAGATAAAGCACTTCTTGTAACCATAGATAAAAAAAGGCACAAAGTTTTAAATAAAACAGTAGTAAAGATAGAGAAAGAACAACTCCAACAAGATATAAAACTCTCGCGTCTTATACGAGACTTGCACTATGGCCGTGGTCTCTTTGATGGAGATATATCACTTTTTATCAATGATTATGGTGCTGTTGTACTCACTTTTTTAGCCCTGAGTGGCTACATCATTTGGTTTCTCATCAAACAGAAAAAGCATCCAAAAGTTGTAAGAAAGCTTATAAAAACCCATGCAAATATGTTTGCCATCATCGCAACATTTCCACTCTTTATACTCGCTATTACAGGTATATTTTTAGATCACTCCTCCACTTTGGCAAAATTTATGAAATCTACCACTATTTCGCACACTCTGCTTCCACCCGTTTATGACACCCTGCGAAGTGATATATGGTCGATTGATTATGATGGGAAAAGTTATCGAATAGGCAATAGATATGGTATCTATAAAAGTCAAGATTTAAAAGATTGGAAGTTGGAAAACCAAGGTTTTGCATATAAGATGATACGAAGAGATGATACACTCTACATAAGTGGCATGGGTGCGCCTAACAGACTCTTGAGAGATGAGAACTACACGCTACTACCAAATACACCCCATATGTTTAAAGATATTCTCAAGAAAAACAATACTGTCTCTTACTTCTCTACTATGCAGACAAAATTTAAGACGCCTCACATAGAAGATATCACACTCTACACACTTCTCTTAACACTCCATGATGGTACTTTTTTTAGCTCTTGGTGGATATGGATAAATGACTATGCTGCACTTATGTTGCTAGTACTATCAGTAACAGGAGTTGTGAGGTGGATTATAAGGAGAAGAAAAAAAGTGAGTAAATAGGCAGAAAGTACTGCCTATTTGCAGGTGGGATTTACTTGATACCTTTTGCTGCCCAGTATGCTCTGATTTTTGTAACCAAAGTATCTGGAAGTGGTACGAAACCTAGGCTTTTTGCTATCTCTTGTCCATTTACATAACACCAGTCATAAAATTGTGTCACTTTTTTATTCATCGCAGGCTTCTCTGATGGAAGCAGGATAAAAGTTGCTGCTACTATTGGGTAAGAGTTGGCACCCTTAGGGTCAGCTATCACAGCGTAAAAATCTTTTTTCGGATCAAGTGAAGCTTTTGCAGCAGCTATTTGGAATGACTTGAGTGTTGGTTTTATAAAGTTCCCCTCACGGTTCTCTATCGTCGCCATTGCTATGTCATTATTTTTTGCATCAGCATAGTCAATGTAGCCTACAGAGTATTTTGTCTGCTTCAATAGTGCTGCTACACCAGAGTTTGTTTTTCCACCGATGTGATGATCTCCCGGCCAACTGAGTGATTTCTTTGCGCCATAAGTTTTTCTCCACTTTTTATCTACCTTGCTTAGGAAGTAAGTGAAGTTATATGTAGTCCCCGAACCATCTGCACGGTGTACAAAAGTGAGTTTTTTATGTGGCAATTTTACACCCTTGTTTGCCTCTGCGATAAGTTTATTATCCCAATAAGCAATAGCTCCCTTTGCAATCCCGACAATAGCTGCACGACTCAGTTTTAACTCACTAACACCCGGCAAGTTATATCCCATAGTGATAGCACCAACTACACCCGGAAACTGATAGAGTCCGCTCTTTTTAAGTGCCTTTGGACTCAGTGGCTTATCTGATCCTGCAAAATCAACTGCACGCGCTTTTGCATCTTTGATACCCTTAGAAGATCCCTTCTTAATATAATCAATCTTGATACCCGTCTCTTTATTGTATGCTTTTAACCATTTTTGATATACACTATATGGAAATGATGCACCACTCCCTTTGATAACTTCACTTGCACTTAAAGATGTAAGTAAAAGCGAACTTGCTAATGCGATTTTTATAACTTTTGTCATTGAATAACCCTTTGTAGTTTTATTGGCGAAAGTATAAACAAAGACGATTTCAGTTTGGTTACATAAAAGTTACCGTGTGTAATCAACTTGTAATCACTTCGTCATATAATTCGCCAATCAAAAATTAAACGAGGATTTCAAACTATGAAAAAAATTGTTCTCTCAGCATTAGCTGCACTTACTTTAGGCTCACTCAGCGCAAACGCGAACTCTGTTAAACTTTACCAAGATGCAAACGGTCAGGTATTTACATCTGCTGCTGAAGGTCGTACACTTATAAAAGATAAGTCAGTCTCTGTATTTTCAAAAACAGATAAGTTAAAGTTTAGTGGGCAAACATTTATTGGCTATAAATTTACTAATTTTAAAAATGACAACGGCGTAACTCCATTAGACAATACACAAGGTTTTGAAATTCGCCGTGGTTATTTTCAACTCAAAGCGTATCTTTTAGATGATCCTAAATCTTATTATCGTGTAACTTTTGACTTAAAAAACAACTCTAGTTTTGATACAAATAGTTTAGCAGTTCGTGCAAAATATGCTTACTTAAACTTACATGAAGTGCTTCCAGCTACAAGTCTTGAGATTGGTCTAGCTCACCGTCCTTGGCATGATTATGAAGAGCATAATTCATGGCTTTATAGAAGTATTTCAGAAGTTCTTATTGAAAATCACAACTCTGCACATTTAAGTTCATCAGCAGACTATGGTGTTATGGCAAAAACAAGAACAAAATTTTTAGATAGTGATATTGGTATATTTAATGGTGAAGGATATCATGGAAAACAAAACTCAAATGGTATGAGTTTAGAGTGGAGATTTACAGGTCACCTTTTAGGAACTGCGGGTAAACCTGAAAAAAACACTTATTTAGACGCTTCATTCTTTGGTCAGTTAAACCAAAAGCACTCTCATAATGCTACAACAAACAATGATGATGATTTACACTTTTATGGTGTGCACACGGTTTTTAATATGCCAGCATTTTTGGCTTCTGCTCAATATGTTACTTCTGATAACACATCAACTGATGCAGCACCATCGAAAGGTTCAGGTGATGGTTATAGTGTGAATTTTGAGGGTCGTTTAGGTGCTGAACATCAATATAAAGCTTTTATAAAGTATGATAACTGGACACCAGATGCACCTACAGGTACACAAACAAACAGTCGTAAAACTTACATTGCAGGCGCAGCATGGAAAATGAACAAAAATGTTGAATGGATAGCAAATATTACTCAAAATGATAATGACAACAATGCATATGCTTCTTCTTCAAGTACCGCAAATAGTACAGCCTATATGATTACAACTGAAATAGGATTCTAAGCTTATTTCTTTTACAAAAGCACCGCTTCGTGCTTTTGTAACCTTTATGTAACCAAATTTCTATATTATTTCATAATTATTTTAAATAGGCTAAATATGGAAAAAATCTTTCAAAAACTCTCTTTTAGTAGTGCTTCGCTTGTCTTTGTTATTCTACTTGGTATATTTATCACTCTATTTGTAGCTGCTAAACCGGCTATTGATACATTTGGTCTTGGCTTTATTACAAATCCTGATTGGAACAAAGAGGTTACACTTGAGACTCCAACAACTACTTCAGAGGTAGAGGTAATAGAGGAAGATGTGTCAGACGATGATGATGCAATGATTGCCGATGAAGATGACATGATGCTTGAAGATGAAGACGATATGATGCTCGATGATGAGGATGATGAGACCCTCACAAAAACTATCTATGGTGGTCTTGTTCCTATCGTTGGTACACTCCTTACAACCATCATAGCACTCGCATTTGCTCTGCCTATCGCTATGGGGATTGCAGTTTTTCTCGCTGAAATCGCTCCTAAAAACATCTCTAATATTGTAGGTATCGCTATTGAATTGCTCGCGGCTATCCCTTCCATCATCTTTGGAATGTGGGGGCTTTACTACTTTGCACCCATCGTCTCTGATCTTTTTGGTGGGTATCAGGTCTCCCTCTTAACAGCAGGACTTGTTTTAGGTGTTATGATTTTACCATTTATGGCAGCAATCACGCGTGATAGTATGAACACCACACCAAATGTTCTCAAAGAGAGTGCCTATGCACTTGGAGCTACAAAGTTTGAGGTGATTAAAGATATCATCTTTCCCTACTCCAAAGTAGGTATCATCGGCTCTATCATCTTAGCACTTGGTCGCGCACTTGGTGAAACTATGGCTGTTGCTTTTCTTATCGGTTCCATTTTTGTACTGCCGCAGAAGATTACAGACCCTACTATCTCCATCCCTGTTGCGATGGCAAACAACTTTGGAGAGGCAAGCGGACTTGGAGAGAGTGCCTTATTTTACCTTGCACTTATCCTCTTTGTTATCTCTTTTGCCATCATCTCTTTGGCAAAATTTTACTTTCTTAAAAAGGCGAAATAGTGAGACTTCTTGTAAATAAAATATTTTTAGCACTCAGCATCTTCTCTGCGCTTATTGGTTTAGCCTTTTTAGCGTGGATTTTAATCACGCTCTTCTTAAAAGGACTCAGCTCATTTCACTTTTCACTCTTTTTAAATGACCTTGTAGATGGTGGCCTGCGTAACCTCATCATCGGGCAGTTTATCTTAGCAGGACTCGCCTCTGCCATAGGTATCCCTCTTGGGATGGCAGCGGGTATCTACATCCAAGAGTATGGTCAAGGCAGATACGCTGCAGCTATTCGTGACTTGAGTGACATTATGATGTCAGCTCCCTCTATTGTTATCGGTGCTTTTGTCTATGCCATCATAGTTGTTCCTATGGGTGGCACAAGCGGGTATGCCGGAGCTGTCGCTCTTGCTATTATGATGATTCCTGTTGTTATCAACACGACTGATAGTATGCTCTCTCTTGTTCCTCGTGAACTTCGAGAAGCGGGGATTGCTCTTGGTGCATCAAAGTATAAAGTAATCATCGACATCGTTATAAAAGCTGCCAAGGTTGGCATCATGACGGGGATTCTGCTCGCATTTGCCCGTATCATCGGTGAGACAGCACCCCTGCTCTTTACCTCTGAGACATCAAACTACTTCTCTTTGGATTTAACGGAGTCTTTTCCATCGCTTACAGTTAGTATCTATGACCTTGCAAATGAGCCAGAGGAGTCAAGTCGTGACCTTGCATGGGCTGCATCATTTATACTTACCGTACTTGTGCTCATCATCAACTTAAGTGGTAGATTTATCACTCGAAATAAAAAATAAGGAGACTCTCTATGCCAGTCTTAAATATTAAAAAATTCTCATTTACCTACCCGGGAGTCGATCACCCCTCACTCAAAAATATCAACCTCCCGATAAAACGCAATGCAATTACGGCACTTATAGGACCGAGTGGTTGTGGAAAATCAACCCTGCTTAGAAGTATGAACCGTATCCATGATCTCTATCCGGGAAACAAGTATGATGGCAAGATTGAGTTTATCGACAGCAATAAAAATGTCAGTAATATCTTAGATATCAAAAAAGAGAATGAGTTTATAGAACTGCGTCAAAAGATTGGTATGATTTTTCAAAAACCAACTCCTTTTCCTATGAGTATCTTCGATAATGTCGCTTATGGACTTAAAATTGCTGGTATTAAAAACAAAACGGAACTCGCAGACCGTGTAGAAGCAGCACTCAAAGGCTCTGCTCTCTGGAAGGAAGTTCACGACAGACTCGACAAATCAGCAATGGGACTCTCCGGTGGACAGCAGCAGCGTCTCTGTATCGCGCGTGCAGTTGCAGTAAAACCAGAGGTACTCCTCTTTGATGAGCCAACCTCAGCACTTGACCCCATCTCAACTGGAGCCATCGAGGAGCTGATAGTTGAGCTGAAAAAAGATGTCAGCATAGCTATTGTCACACACAATATGCAGCAGGCATCGCGTATTAGTGACTATACTGCCTTTATGTATCTCGGAGATCTCATAGAGTTTGACAAAACTGAGACTATCTTCTTAAACCCTAAAGAGCAGAAGACAGAAGATTATATTACCGGCCGTTTTGGTTAAAAACAACTTGAAGGAAAAAAAGAAACAATGCTATCAAATTTTCAAACAAATATAAATGAGATAAAATCAAAAATAATGGAGATAGGTGATGGACTGCTCAAAGCAAACACACTTATCAACTCAGCCATTGCAACCTGTGATGATGCAAAGTTCCAAGAGGCGCGTTCTTACATTAAAAATGTTGGCTCTAAAGCAAATGAGATAGATAACAACATCATCAAAGTTTTAGCACTCTATGCACCAGAGGCAAAAGATTTGCGTCAGGTGATTGCTTATCTGAAGATAACAAATGAACTCTCTCGTGCCTGCTCAAACACGCGTAGTTTTATTCGTGGATTTACTACTGTCTGCAATGATGTAGATGTAGAAACCATTAATGAGTATGCCGTACCTATGCAGACCTCAACAGTCAAAGCGATTAAACTCACTATGAGTATGCTAGAGTGTGATGATGCAGAGGAATTACAAGAGATTTATAATGATGTCCTCATAGAGGAGAGTAAAACAGATGATCTCTATGAGATGGTAGAGCGAAACCTCTCCAAGCAGGCTGATGATGTAAAAAACTTCGAGAAGTTTCACAAAATGCTCCGAGCGCTTAGAAAAAGTGGTAAGATTGCCTCACGCGCTATAAGCATCGCAAACCTTCTTGTCTATGCAAAAGTGGGTGGGAACTTTCATAATTAATATTTCTCTTAAAGCATAGCTGATATAATCATCTTATACTTCCATAGGAGAGTGTAGTGAATAAGAGAACTATTCTTATCGTAGATGATGAAGAGGATATATTAGATTTGTTGGATTATACTCTTGTGAGTGAGGGGTATGATGTCATTACCTGTGTGAATACTTCCAATATAAGAGATATCCTTGATGAGGAGGATATCTCGCTTATACTTATGGATAGAAATCTTCCCGGAGTTGAGGGAAGTATGTTTGTTGAGTCTATTCGCTCTGAGGGGTATAATCAGCCTGTCATCTATGTGAGTGCAAAAAATCTCTCAGATGATATTGTTGAAGGTTTTGAGCGAGGTGGAGATGACTACATTACAAAGCCCTTTAACATCAACGAACTCAAGGCACGCGTGAAAGCCCTTCTTAGGCGTACCCAAAAGAGCGAAAATATTTTAAAATATCGTGATATCACCTACAACGCAGCAAATAAAACATTCACCATTGATGCACAAAGCGTAAAACTGACAACGCTTGAGCGTGACCTCCTTTTAGAGTTTATAAAAAACCCAAATATTCTACTCTCAAGAGAAGCATTACTTGAGCGTGTTTGGAAAGATAGCTTTAACAAACAACTCAAAACTGTCAATGTAGCCATCAAACGGCTCAAAGAGCATATAGACCCCGATGGAAGCAAAAACTACATTCAAGCTGTTCGGGGTGAGGGGTATATATTTTGTTAAAATTTCAGCAGATAGTTCTTCGGAAGGTACTACTTTCCTTCTCCATTTTATTTATCGCACTTGGTGTGATTGTTTACTTTTGGATAAAAAATTTCTATCTGCAAGAGACAACAAAGTGTTTAAAAAACAATATAGAAGTTATTGCTCTGACTCTTGAGAACAACCCAAATCTTGACCTTTTAGCCCAAGAGATTAAAAAAAATCTTCATCTTCGACTCACTCTCATAGATATAGATGGAAATATCCTAGCAGAGTCTCATGAAGATAAAACTAAGATGGAAAATCATAAATACAGAGATGAAATTCTCCAAGCTAATGATGCAGAGTACGGGTTGAAGATACGACACTCAAAAACAATAAACAAAGACCTTCTTTATGTAGCTAAAAAAGTTACTACATCCAAACAAACACTCTATATCAGACTCTCTGAAGAGGTAAAAAGCATAAATGCAGAACTTATTTTACTCGCAGAGAAGATATTTGGAGTGCTTGCCCTCTTCTTTGTTGCTATCTTTATAACTACTTACAGGATGAGTCAAAGGTTAGAGAGTGAAGTACAAAAGATTGTCAACTTTCTCACGGCACTCACGAAGAAAAACAAAGAGACATACATCCACTCTACCTACTCTGTAGAGTTTCATAAGATTACTACACTACTCACCAAAGTTTCACAAATACTTGTAAAAAGAGAGAAACAAAAAACAAAGTTTACAGCAAAACTCCAAAGTTCTAACAAACAAAAAGATGATATCATCTCTGCCATCAGCCATGAGTTTAAAAACCCTATTGCCGTCATTAATGGCTACTCCCAAACACTCCTTGATGATGCAGATATCAATCCAAACATCCGTCAGAAATTTCTTAAAAAGATTTATAAAAATGGACGCAAACTGAGTGAACTCATAGATACCCTTCGTCTCTCTAGTAAGCTTGATAGTGGACAACAGGAGTTGCAGTTTAAAACCATAAACCTCTATGAATTGCTTAGTGAAATAGTAGAGTCCATAAGTACGAACTACCCCTCTCGAGAAGTAATTATAAAAGGCGATAAAGAGATCACTATAAAAGGAGACAACTCCCTCTTTGGAGTAGTTCTTACAAACCTTATAGAGAATGCCTTTAAGTATTCGGAAGATGAAGTTGTCGTAGAGTTTGATGCCAACTCTTTGAGTGTCATAGATACAGGTATAGGCATCTCAAAGAAAAATTTAGAAAATATTACAAGCAAATTTTATAGAGTAAATGAGAACAGCTGGAACAATTCACTAGGTCTCGGGCTTTTTATAGTCAGTAACATTCTAACGCTCCATCACTTCAAACTCTCCATTAAAAGTCAAGAGCATAAAGGCTCAACTTTTACTATTATATTTTAACAGGAAAAATTAAGATATAATTTTTTCCTATAGTTTAACTTCTACCATATATTTTAAGATGTACTTAACCTTTATTTTATTAATATGCTAAAAACAAAGCAGTTAAGGGCATTAAGGGATATTATGAAGACAATTAGTATATTTGCAAAACTTATGATAATCTTACTCGTCAATGTTGTAAGTTCAATTCTTATTTGGCAACTTTCTGATAATGTCCTCGCGAATTTACACAAAAAATACCACAAACTCCAGTCTATTAACTTGCCCTATGTTCAAGAAATTGGCAAACTTGAAAAAAAGATTTTAGAGATGCAAATTGTTATTTTGCAATCTGGTATAGAAGCTAAAAATGAACTCTCAAAAGCAGAAGCTTTGAATCGTGATATAACTACTATTTTTCAAACTATAAGAGACTTAACTAAGAAGTTTGAATCTGAAAATATCAATAAAGAAGATTTAACCAAAAACTTGCACTCTCTTGAAAAGAGATATAAAAACTTCTATTCCATAGCAAAATCATTTCCGGAAATCATGGTAGATATGCCAGAAGAGGGAAAATATGAGGTAGAGCCGGTAAACCAAATGCATGAGCTACTACAAAAAGAGATGCAATCCCTTGTAAATGCTGTAGAGAGTGATAAGGACAAGGTCTCTCATTCAATTTTGGAACTATTTTCTTCTCAAAGTAAAATGCTCTTTATAGTAAATACCATTGCTTCGATTTTACAGATTTTAATCATTGCACTCATTGTTTTTAATATTAATAAAGCAATAAAACGCGTCAATCGATGGCTTAAAAAGATAAATCAAACAAAAGACTTTACAATTCCTTCACCACAAAATATAGAAAATGAGCTTTTACAGATTACAAAAGCTGTTAATAGTATTCTTGGTTCTTTTGGGGTACTTGTCAGTAATATTCAAAAAAGCGCGCATGACAGTGCTGATATCTCTCACAATGTCGGAAAGAGTTCGCATAAAATAGGGGAGAGTTCAAAAGCAATCTCTAGTGAGCTAATACTCGCAGTTAACGATGGAAAAGAGATTATCGAAATGCTTCAAGAGTCTAACACTGAGACCCTTCAAACAGAAGATGAAATTCAAAAAGCTGAAGCCTCTTTACAAAATGTTCAAGACAATATCGATGCACTTAATGAACAAATAACATCAAGTGTAGAAAAAGAGATGGAGATATCACAAAAAGTGAGTCAACTCAGTGCTGAAGCAACACAGGTAAAAGATGTCCTCTCTGTTATCAGCGATATTGCGGATCAAACAAACCTTCTTGCTCTCAACGCTGCCATAGAAGCTGCCCGTGCAGGAGAGCATGGCCGTGGTTTCGCTGTCGTTGCAGATGAAGTAAGGAAACTCGCAGAACGCACACAAAAATCTCTTAGTGAGATTCATGGCACTATAAATATCATCGTACAATCCATTGCGGATTCATCAGAGAGCATCAATAAAAATGCACAAGACATTCAAGTGCTTGCTACAAGTTCTGATACAGTTCAAGAGAGAATTTATGAAGTTTCTACTGTTATGAACTCGCTTAAAGTAAGCATTCATAAAACATCCGAAATTTCTCAAAAAATCAATACCAATACAACTTCGCTAATTAACAAAAATACTTTCATTGCAAAGAGTAGTGAAAAAAATATTGATAATACAAAAGAGATAGAGAATGAAATAGAAAAACTTATTAGTAGCAATGAGCTACTCGTATCTCAAGTAAGTGAATTCAAAACTTAAGAACGAATTTTAAATCTAACAAAGGAGAAACATTAGATGAAAAAGATTACAGTCGCACTTTGTGCATTACTACTTGCAAATGTTCTTGCAGCAGCTGATTTAGCCGCGTTGGCTAAAGATGTCTATGCAAAAGCAAAAGGAAATAAAACAGAGTCTCAATGGAAACGCTACTTTAAAAATCCAAAGTGGCAAAAGAGATTAGGTATAGATGGTTTAAGTGATGGCGATCGTGCTGCACTTTTATCCTACTTAAATGAGCGTTCTGCGGATAAAGATCAAGCAACCGTACCTCAATAATAGACAAATAATAAAGATTAAAGGAGTAAAAATGAAATTAAAATATACATTAAGTGCAGTAACAGCAGCAATTTTGGCTCACACAACACTAATGGCTGCAGATACGGTATCTCAAGCTGATTTAGATGAAGTGTGGGAAGTTTTAGACAAGGTAGAGACAAAGGCATTCTCAGATAAGCTTAACTGGTCTGCTGATTTACGTGGGCGCATGGATAACTTTAGTTATGACAACAATGGTATAGGTGCAAACATAGGAAAACCTTATGATGCAACTGCACCTAAAAATGAACGAAGAGAGATGGCATATCCACAAGTAAAAGAGTGGGAACCACACTACTCTATCCGTGGTTACTTAAATATGAACACGAAACTTGAAGATATCAGCTTTACAGGTCGTCTCCGTTTTGATCACTCCTCTCAAGGAAATCAACGTATCTGTATCTTAAGTCCTCAAGATATAGGTCATGATTTACCAGCTTCTAGCACAACAAAATTTACAGGATTTGATATAGACAGATTCTATTTTGACCTTCCTATCTTTAGCAAAAGTGCCTTGCCTCTTATCATAACTGGTGGTATTTTGCCGACTTCAGGTGGAATGAGTTCAAATATCATTGAAAACACGCCTCGTCGTTCAGTATTTCCAAGTCTTATCTTTGACTCAAATGCCTATGGTGCTATAGTAACTGCAAAACTTACAGAGTATATCGATAAAGCATATATCCGTGTAGTAGGTGGTAAGGCATATACACTGAATGATACAATGTTCTACTACCAATGTAATCGTGAAAATATTCAAGATATGAATGTCCTTGGTCTTTTTGCAGAGTTGCAACTCCCAATAGGTGTGAACAATATCTTCTGGATGGGTATCAATAGAAACGGAAGTATCAAAGCAACTCCATTCCTAGGTGGTGATAATGCTGAGAACAAAGGTTCTAACACAGATATTAAACACCAAAAAGATTTAGGAAGCATCACTAACTATGGTCTTGGTTTAGAGATTCAGAAAATGGAAGTTCCGGGTGGTAAGGTGGATCTTTTTGCTCACTTTGCAGTATCGGATCCTGATGGAAATGGAAACTGTGTAAACTATACAGATGTAAATGATGGCTCTTGTACGGTTGGTGCAGATGCAAATCCTCATCCATACTATCACTCAGAGATGGCAAGAGGAACACTTCTAACAGATACAGGTAACTCTATCTATACTGGTTTCAAATATGAAGCAAACTACTCTTTAAAGACACAGTTTGGTTATGAGTACAACAAAGGAAGCGAGTTTTGGTGGTCTGCAACGCAAGGAAGTGAAGATGTATTTAACAAGCTTGCAACGCGTGGTCAGGTAAATGAAGCATATATTATTCAACCGATTAACAAAAACCTCTATGTTCGTCTAGGTTACCTCAATATCAAAGAGGAATATACAGGTTCAGGTTGGCACTTTGGAACACCAATGGCCAAAGACGCTACACAACAAAACCTCTACTTTCTTTTTAACGCTTACTTCTAAAGAGCGTCAAAGTTTTAAAGATGAGTTCTTCTCATCTTTAATCCCTCACTACATCCCCAAATCAATCTGCTCAATGCTTCTTTGCAATGCACCCATAACACAGCGTCTTTGTGGCAACTCTATTTTATCTGCTACCTCTAATTTCTCCAAATCTAGTTTTATAAACTGACTCTCCTCCGCTGTGTTGTATGTAAAGTATAAATTTCCATCAATGATGTGAGAAGTGTGTGACTGCATAATAACCCCATCTTCTCTCTTGTCTGAAAACGTAATGTTTTTAATAAATTTATTATGCTGAGGATCACTCACATCATAAAAAGATTTAAAATTATCGGCATGGTTTGTTGTTATAAGCATATCTTTGTAAAATTTAAAATGCCCAAGACCTCTTCCTGATTGAAAAGTATCCACTAAAGAGAGAGTCTCTGTATCAAGTACAAAAACATTCCCCTCATAAGAGCCAGTATAAAGATAATCTTTACTCGGATGAAAAGCAAAGTGATGAAATCCCCATGAAGCGGTATTAAAATCACTTGGTAGGTTTTCAAAAGAACTCATTAAGCGTTCCCTCACTTCTGTAAAATCTCCATAAGCTATTTTAAATTTTATAATTCCGGGAGAAACACCATCTCTTACTCCCTCTAGTGTTCCATAAAAATAGCCATCTTTTTTCAGTAAAATATGCACACTTGAAGAGGTTTTTAGCTTTGAGACCACTTGCGTATCTCCGGTATGGTAGAGTTCTATACTATTTTCCGGGTAGTGTAAAATAATTTCTGTAAATTCCAAATTGACTATGATTATGAAAAAATAAAAAGGATCATAGAGATGGAATTACAAGGGAAAAAGATAGAATTTGAGTTAGAGGAGTTTGTACCACTTCT
>JALWSY010000009.1 GCA_027083035.1 Sulfurimonas sp.
TGATTATATTAAGTAAAAGCATTTTATAATAACCCTATATGCTAGTTAGAAGGTTGTTATTATGTTTAAGATTATTTCGCTTGTTGTTGTTTTGTTGTTAGTGAGTGGTTGTAGTGATAGTTCGAAGAGTACTTCTGCCCCGTTGGAGTTTAGACCTACGAAGATAGCAGATATCTCTTTTGAATCGGGGCGTGTGATGGATGTAACACTTCATAAGGATATCTATGCCGTAGTGCTGGAGGGGGAGGGCGATACTGTTACTCTTGCACTTGGAAAGCTTAATCCTGATGGGAGTTATACAAAAACATTTAGACTCAATGATGTAAATATAATGGGGTGGAATGGTGAGCTTTTGAGTTTGAGTGAGAGATATGCGGTGTTTAGTGACAAATCTCCTGATGACTTCTACTTTTATCGCGTAGAGGAGAATACGACACTTACACAACTACAGAGAGTTCATGTTGAAGACTATAGCTCTAAAACAGTAGCGGGAGGTCTTCTTATAGATGAGAGTAGTGTTGTTGTCTCGGAGTTGAGAAGTTATTTTGATACAAAGAGTGATACAGAGAGTTATGATAATAAAGTTGTCGTTTATACTATAGAATCCAACGAAACTCTCTCAAGAGTTCAAGAGATTCGAAGTGATAGAAACACAACAAATGAGGATAGTGATTTTGGGGCTACTATTGCACTTGAGAGTGGGCTTCTTGCTGTAAGTGAGGGGTGCTATATTGACCTCTTTGAGAGAAATACAGCAGGAAAATTTGTAAAAAGTGACTCTATTTTAGTAGATGATAGTTATGGGGATGAGAACTGCTATTTTACTTTTTCACTTAGCGAGAATCATCTTATTGCTTACAGTAGAAGAAATCAAGAGCTTTATCTGTATGGATTAGAAGCAGGTAAAATAGTTGCATCCCAAACAGTAGCAATGTCAGACATAGTGCTGGGTGAAGCACTCTTAGAAGATAAAATGTTTTTAGGGTTTTGGGACAGATTAGAAATTTCAAAACTTACTGATACAGAGGAGGGTGTGGTAGATGTAGAGAAGTTACAAGATATAAATACTTCTACATACGCTTTAGCTGCTGATGATAAGTATATATTGGCAACAGATAGATATGACTACAATCACTTTGTTGTTTATGATGCATACCCTCTCAATCAAATCTTTGTTTACAATGACCTCTCTAAAGAGGTAACACTTGATGAAAAGGAGCGTTACGGTTTTTACACCATTGAAGCGGGGAGTCCTGCCGGCTCTCTAAGCTACTCTTTAAGTGGTGCAGATGCAGCCTACTTTGAGATAAATGGAACGACTCTCTACAATCGTGTTGCATTTGATTATGATAATCCTCAAGATGCTAATGGAGATAATCTCTATAATATCAATGTAGATATTGAAGATGCAGATGCAAATACAAAAAGTGTAGCACTCTCAGTACGAGTGATAGATAGAGAATATTTATTAGAGGCACAAAAAGTAGCTGATGTAAATAGTGGAGAGACAAAACTTGGCGAGAGTCTTGCTGTGGATGGAGATAAAGTGTTGGCAGGGGCTAAGCAAAGTGCTTATCTCTTTGATGCAAATAATAAACTAGAACAACTCGTAAAAATAGTCCCACAGGGTGAGAGTGTTGATGCAAGTTTTGGGCAGAGTGTAGCAATAAGTGGCAACACCCTTTTGGTAGCTGCACCAAGTGAAGATATAAATGATACAAAAGAGGGTGTGCTCTATCTCTTTAAAACTAATGAAAACAGCACTCTTAAGGCTCAAGAAAAAGTAGTAATGCAGACTCCGGAGAGATATATACTCTTTGGAAGCGCTTTGGCTATGGATGAGAATATCTTTGCCGTCTCTGCACCGGGATATAGTTATGCTTACCGAGGTTCGGGAAAAGTGTTTATTTATAGTTATGATGCAGATTTGCAGAGTACGCTTTTACAAACAGTTCTCTCAAGCGAACCCGAAGAGTTAGATAAATTTGGGAGTGCTTTAGCGTTGAGTGATAACTACTTGGTCGTAGGTGCGCCTCAAAAATCTGTTGATAATAAAGCCTATGTAGGGGCTGTTTATGTCTATAAAAGAGATGGGAATAGTTTTAGTTTTGCCACTAAACTGACTGCTGATACAGCTGTTTCAAGTTCTTACTTTGGAAGTAGTGTAGCAATGAGTGGTGAGTATATAGCAGTTAGCAGTATAGATAAAACAGAGAATTTTACCGTGTTTAAAATGTCCATAGACAATACGGCAAAAAAAATAGCTTCTATAGATGGTACCTTTGATGCACTCTCTATGCACGGAAGAGATATTTTTGCTGTGAGTTCTGATGCAGATAAAAAGGGAGTGCTTTATCATTATGTCATTAATGCA
>JALWSY010000010.1 GCA_027083035.1 Sulfurimonas sp.
TGTCATTTGTTGCTAAAATGTTATAAAGCGGGATATAGTAACTCTCAACATTTGAAGAGGTGTTTATATTTGAATCATAATACAGCCCTCCCATTGCACCAAAAATAGTAGAGCTATCATCGCTTAAAATACCATTTGTTTGACTAAGCTCTATGAGTTTTAAAAATTTTTTAATATTTTCTTTGACCTTTTTGGGTAAATCATCTTTTAAAACCGATAAAAACAGCTTTTTTGATTTTTCATACTCTTTTATACGATAATAGCTTCTTGCTAGCTCAAGCTTTGTAACTGTATGGTCTGGGTTTAGCATAAGACTCTTTTTGTATAGCTTTACCGCTTTTTCATACCTTTTTTGTTTAAAGTTGTCTTTTGCTTTAAAAAATAGCTCTTTTGCGGTAGCATCTTCTGATTTGACATCTTCTGATTTGGCATCTTTGGTTGTGGCTAATACCCTTTTTATGCCTTTTAAAATAGATTTATCTTTTTTGATATCCTCTTTTTTAAAAGAGAGCAGTTGTACGCAGTATGAATCTTTGGCAAAAAGCGCAGTAGCTGTCAGTGTCGATAGTAAAATATGTTTAATCATAGCTTTAACCACACTCCTTGAGTATCTTTTAGTTTGTAGAATGTATCAAACTCCTCATCTTTTTTATTTACATTCTCAGCCTTAACCCTGCTCCATTTTTTAGAAGAGTAGCCCCAGATAACTTGCGGAGTGTAGTTGCCATAGGAGTTTTTAATGTAGTCAAAAAGCTCATCTATGCTCGTTTCCCTGTCTATGCTGATTAGATTCCAGCCAGATTCTAAAAAGTCATAATTAACCGCTGTCTCTTTTTCATATTTGGTTAAAGCATCTGCATCAAACTCAAAAGAGATGTTTAAATCTTTATTGCTTTTTAACCAAAATGCTTCCAAAGAGGTTAGATTTGCAAATTTGTCTATTGTGATATATCTATCTTTTTGTCTGTTTTTGCTGTTTTGCCAAATTTGAAAACCGTTTTGATATTTGAATAAAATCTCTATATCTTCATTGCCAAAATACTCTTCTAGTGCTTCAGCGTCCAATGACAAACTGCTAGGAAGCGAGTAGATATTCCACCCCTTTTTTATCTGTAATGTTCTAATGAGCGTTTTGCTCTCATTTAAATCCTCTTTTGTTGTTGCGTTATCTTCATCTCCTGCTAAAAACTTCTCGTACGCCTGTTCATAGATAGATGCCTCAATAATCTCTGGCATTGTAATTTTTACAGTCTCACTATCTACTTTTGTGCCGTCTTGCATTGTTGTTGTTATGAACATCTCATAGCTCTGTTTAGATTTTAGATGAGAGAGTTTTGCATAGTTGATAAAGGCTCCTATGCTAAACTCTGTAATACCGTTTGAATCTTTTATGCTTAGCGTCTGATTTAACGCATCTGCTATTGGCTCCCAAGTAACGATTAATTTTTGCTCCTCATTTAAAAAACCTTGAATGTTTAAATCTTCAGTTGCTGCTCTTGTTATAGATTTCTCTACAAGAGGCGAATTTTTTTTGATAATGAATTTTTTAGCCTCCATGTTCATATTTACACGCCCCTTTTTCCCTTTGGATTTTAAAAGGAGTTTTAATTTTTCTATCTCTTTTTTAATCTCTTGCTGAGCCTCAAAAGAGAGTTTTTTGTTGATAGAGCCCTCTTTTGCTGTCGATACCTTTAAAATGTAGGTCTCTAACTCTTTGCTTTCTATTGAATCGTCTATAATGTTGCTATTTCTCAAATAGAGATTGTTAAATAAAACAGCACTGTTGTCTTTTATGACATTATCTGGAAATACAGAGTATATAACCTGCTCTTTGTCTACAACTCCAACAGGAAAGATGATGAAATTCTGCTCATCATCGCCGATAATAGAGATATTAAACTCTGTATTTAGCGTAAATCTGTCATCTGCATAGCTAATTGGCAAAGTGATGCTTGTCATATTCTCTTCATTAACTGCAATTCCATCAAGAGAGAGGCTTGTTATGTTTGTTTCACTGTTAAACTCAATATCTTTTGCGCTTAGCCATGATGGAAGATTTTTAACGCTAATATCTACCTTTTGATTTTCTGGGTCTTTTATGTTAATCGAGTAGTGAAAAAATGTATTTAACAGTGCGTTTGCGCTTAATTTGTTGAGAATTACAGGTTTTTTGTTATCTTTCACATCTACATTTAAAATTACCGCAACTTCACCAATGCTAAGTTGCGCTGAACTGCTATTGAGATAATCACCAGCTTTTAACCTAAAATCTATCCTGTCGCCATTATTTATAGCAGATGTCAGGTTTTCACTGCTCCAAACTCCGCCATTTAAGCTGTACTCACCGCCGTAAATTGTTAAATCTGCGCTA
>JALWSY010000011.1 GCA_027083035.1 Sulfurimonas sp.
TTATGAGTGAAGCGGGATTTAACCGTGTCAGTTTTGGTATTCAAGACTTTAACGAAAAGGTACAGGTCGCTGTACACCGCGTACAACCCTATAACATCACCAAAGATGCGATGGATTTGGCAAGAATGTACAATATGGTCTCAGTAAATGTGGATCTTATCTATGGGCTTCCTTTTCAGACACTTGAGACCTTTAAAGAGACACTCTCTTTGGCACTTACGCTCAATCCTGATAGATTTGCCGTCTTTAACTATGCACATGTTCCATGGCTTAAAAAGACGATGCGTAAAATTGATGAGACAACGCTCCCGCTTCCTGATGAGAAGCTACAAATTATGCAATATACCATAGACTTTTTAACAAGCAACGGCTATAAGATGATAGGAATGGATCACTTTGCAAAACCTGAAGATGAACTCTTTAAAGCCATAGAAAAGGGTGAGTTGCATAGAAACTTCCAAGGCTATACGACCAAAGGTGGGGCAGATTTGATTGGTGTGGGGCTTACTTCCATCGGTGAGGGCGTCGATAGTTACAACCAAAACTTTAAAGATATGCACTCTTATGAGGCTGCTATTGATGCAGGAAGACTTCCTTTTGAGAGAGGCGTAGTGCTGAACAGAGATGATCAGATTCGTCAATATGTAATTATGGAGCTGATGAGTAACTTTAAGCTTGATATCAAAAGATTTGAAAAACTCTATGATGTTGTTTTTGCAGAGTATTTTGCTGAAGCTATAGAAGAGTTACAGCCTTTTGTAGATGAAGAGCTTATTATGATGGACGCGGATAAAATAGAGTGTTCACAAACAGGTACGCTGCTTATCAGAAATATTGCTATGCCTTTTGATGCCTATATGCATCAACATAGTGGATCTAAAAAAACATTTTCAAAAACGGTGTAGTGAATGGATAAGAATTTAGAAGATATCTTCAGCTTTGATGCAATCGCTGATGATTGTGTGAAGTGTGGAAAGTGTATTCCCGTATGTACCATCCATAATGTCAATGCTGATGAGGTAACCTCTCCTCGTGGTTTTATAGATCTTTTGGGTGCATATAAGCGTGGTAATCTGGAACTTGATAAAACAGCAAAAGATATCTTTGAGTCCTGTTTTTTATGTACAAACTGTGTAGATGTCTGTCCAAAATCTCTACCGACAGATATGATAATAGAGCAGGCGCGTGCAGATATAGCGCAAAAGTTTGGCATTGCATGGTATAAAAAGGCTTTCTTTTTACTACTAAGATATCGTTGGCTTAATGACATAGCGTTTAAACTAGGCTGGGCATTTCAAACCTGTGGTTTTAAGATAAAAGAAGAGATAGACTCTATGCACTCCCGCTTTAATCTTCCAATGCTCAAAACAGACAGACTCCTGCCAAGCTTGAAAAAGACCTCCTTTTTAAATGCACACCCTGAGAATATCTCAAACGGTGGGAAAAGAAAAGTAGCCATTTTTATTGGGTGTCTTGGAAACTACAACTTTAAGAGTGTAGGAGACTCCCTTTTAGAGATACTTGAAACTTTGGAGATTGATGCATTTTTGGCAAAGTCTCAGAAGTGCTGTTCTGCACCTGCTTACTTTACGGGTGATTTTGATACAGTTGATTACAATGCTAAGTTTAATATCAAATACTTTGAGAGTTTTGCAAAAGATGTGGAGGCTATCATTGTGCCAGAAGCGACCTGTTCTGCAATGCTGAAGATAGACTATGAACACTACTTCCATGATCAGCCGGACTGGAGAGCGCGTGCGAGGTCTGTGATGCGAAAAGTCTATATGGCAACAGAGTGGTTGCAACATCATACAGACTTAGAGGAGAGACTTGCGCAAAAGCAACAACTGCCAAAGATAGTTACCTACCATGACCCTTGTCATGCACGAAAGATGCAGGGGATTTATGAGGAGCCGCGTAACCTTGTACGCCAAAACTACAAGATAGTTGAGATGAGTGATCCCAATGCCTGTTGTGGATTTGGCGGGGTGACTATGCAAAGCGAGAAGTACCACTTTTCAAAGGCTGCTGGTGTTCCAAAAGCGGCTATGATTAAAAATACGGGTGCTGAGATAGTAAGTGCTGAGTGTTCTGCCTGTCGTATGCAGATAAACAACTCTATGGGTGTTGAGAGTAAAACTATCTTTAAAAACCCTATAGAGCTTATCGCTGAAGCGTTAAGGGGATAGAGTGGAGAACTACTTTGTGTGGAATGTAAACCCTGTAGCTTTCTCTTTTGGAAGTCTGCATGTTTTTTGGTATGGTATTCTTTTCGCATCAGCTATTTTGGCTGGACTGCACTTTATGAAGTGGGTCTATAGGCTAGAGGGAAAGAATGAAGCAGATTTGGAGAGTATGTTTCTCTATATCACTATCGGCATAGTGGTTGGGGCGCGACTTGGGCATTGTATCTTTTATGATCCTGCATACTACCTTGCGCATCCAATGAAGATTTTTGCAGTCTGGGAGGGCGGACTCGCTTCTCATGGTGGTGGCAGCGGTGTTATCTTTGCCCTGTATCTCTTTGCAAGAAAATATAAACTCAACTACCTATGGCTCCTTGACCGCGTAGCTATTCCAACCGCACTCTTTGGTGCTTTTGTGCGTATGGGGAACTTTATGAACTCTGAGATTGTAGGAAAGCCGACCGATGTGCCTTGGGCTATTGTTTTTCAGAGAGTAGATATGCTGCCACGCCACCCTGCACAACTCTATGAGGCAATCTCCTACTTTGCTATTTTTCTTCTGCTCACTCTTATCTATAAAACAAAACGGGAAAAACTCCATAATGGATTTCTCTTTGGTCTCTTTTTAACGCTCATCTTTACAGCAAGACTACTTATAGAGTTTGTGAAGGTAAAACAGGCTGATTATGACACGAGCTTTTTAATGATGACTACAGGGCAGGCTCTGAGTATTCCATTTTTAATAGTTGGTCTCATCATTATGCTTTGGAGTCTAAAAAAGTAGTGCAAAAAGTTATTCTTCTCTACTTTATAGTGGTTAATCTCTTGGCGTTTCTTATCTACTCTTTTGATAAGTATCGTGCCATAAAAGGAAAGTCAAGAGTAAGTGAGCGGGAATTGCACACCTTTTCACTTATAGGTGGTTTTCTTGGAGCGACTTTGAGTATGGTGCTTTTTAGGCATAAGGTGAGTAAGATACCCTTTTTGCTTAAGCACATTGGGATATTGTTGCTTTGGATTGTGGGTGTTGTGTACTATTTTACAGAAGTAAATAGTCTCAATTTTCTTAGATAAAAGGAGAGAAGTTGTTACACAAAGAGAGTCTAATCTATTTGAAAAATTACTTTATTCTGTTTTTCCTCTCCTATAGTATTATCATAGTTACCAAGTTTGTATTTCTTTTGTATCTTGGGGACTATTTTGCAGCGTTAGGTTTTAAAGAGGCTTTTGGAGCCATCTTTTGGGGATACAAATTTGATTTTGCAATGAGTGCTATTATTGCACTTTTGGGTTTTTTTGTGATGATAAGCAAAAAACTCTTTGCTTTTATAGCAACCCTTCTTTTGGTTTCACTCTTTTTAATGCAGATTGGGGACATCCTGTACTTCTATGATGCAAGTAGGCATGTAGGGTATGAAGTAAGTGATATGTTCAATGATGCACAGAGCCTCTTTGTAACGGCACTCTCCCAACACACGCTTATTACGCTTCTTGCACTCTTTTTTTCAGCTGGACTCTCTATAGCTCTTTTTAAGCTCTTTATGCGGATAGATTCGGTTAAACTGACAAAATTTTATCCTCTAAAATTTTTACTCATAGTTGCCATTAGCATTTTTTTTATCCGCGGTATGACGCAGCATATCCCTTTAAATACTTGGCAAGTAAATCAGATAGGCAACTCAAAAAAAGCAGCCTTAGCCCTCAATGCAACCTATAATGTCATCTTCTCTCTAGCAAGTGAGGGAAATAAACTGCATAAACAAAAATTACCAAAGGTCTCAGCCGAAATCTCGAAAAAATCCCTTGAGTATCTTTATAATAAAACGCCGCCACGAGAGGATTTACCACTTATTAAAAGTAAACCAAACATAGTGTTTCTCTTTTTAGAGAGCTGGAGTGCTGTGAATATGCAGCCGTATGGATTTGCGCACGATACAACGCCATATTACAACAAACTCTTACAAGAATCTCTCCACCCTAAACTCATGATAGCAGGTGGACATCGAACAACAGAAGGTGTTTTTACAACACTTGTCTCTTTTCAAAATCCTTTAGGCAAATCAGTCGCAAAATCACAACTGCAAGAGTATAAGTATAACTCCATTATCAAGATTTTAAATAGACTCGGCTACTCAAGTGCTTTTTTTCAAGGGACATCCAAAGAGACAAGTGGTACAGGAAGTTTTGTGCAGGGACTTGGATTTAAGCAGAGTTATGGAAAGTCAGATGTTACAAAGCGTCAATATCCAGAGAACTCATGGGGGATTCAAGACCCTGATCTGTATGCTTTTGTAAACTCTAAGTTGGGGGAGAGTCTGCAGGAACCTTTTGTTATCGGCATCAATGGGGCAACTACACATGATGATACACTCCCAAAGAGTCTTCAAGAGATAGCGTTTGTAAAAGATGCGCGTAAAAATAGACAACTCAATGCACTCCATTTCGCAGATAAAGCGATGGGTACATTTGTTGCAGAAGTGCAAGAGAGATACCCAAATACTCTCTTTGTAGTTTTGGCAGACCATTGTGGTGCAGGGATAGCAAAGAGTATGCAAAACTATATGATACCTTTGGCGTTTTATTCAAAAAATCTCATCAGACCAAAAAGTATGGATATTATAGTCTCTCAAAGAGATATAGCACCAACCCTGTATGATTTAGCGATTGGAAACTATAAAAAAGAGAAGCAATCTTTTAGTGGAAAATCTCTTGTCCAAGATTCACGCTTTTTTGCTGATTTTTATTACAATGGAATAATTGGCTGGATTGAAGGGAAGCAGAGTATTGAGCTTAATAGTGCTACAAGAAAAAAAGGGTGTTATAAAATAGTAGGATTTCAAAAGGTTGCTCAAAAGTGTACTCAAGAACATGAGAGATTACAAGAGCATGCACTCAGTTTTTTTAATCTCTCTCAAACGCTGCTTTTTAGTGCTAAGACAACATCCTTTAAAGAGTACAGAAACGACTATTAGGCTATTGTCTATGGTTTCTATGCTTTTTTCTATCTTTCTTTACTGATTTTTTCCAGAAGTGATTTACTGCCCAGTATGCTGTGATGGAACCAAAGATAGAGTAAAAAGCAGTTCCAAAGTAGAGTGGTATAAAGATGTTGTGTATGTTGTTACTAAACCAATCAAGTGTTAATTCTACAGGCTCGACCTCAGTTCCGAGAAAAAATGAACCGGTTAAATACTCCATATAGTACATAGGTGGCATTGTAAAGGGATTGGAGAGCCAGCACATAGCAAGGGCGATGGGGACATTAAACTTTGTAAAAGGTACAACAGCAAGGACAAGTGCCATCTGCATAGGCATGGGAATAAAGGCGATAAAAATTCCTATAAGCACACCCTTAGATATCATTTTACGATTTGTTGAGAGATACTCAGAGGGAATTTTAGATTTTTTTATAAACGCTTTGAGTTTTTCACTTTTTGTTGTTTTCTTGAGTGTTTTTCGTATCATTGAGCAAAATCTTATTATTTTTCTCTAATTATAGCGCGTTAATCTAAACTTTTTAGTGGTTTGTTAAAATAATACCCTTGAGATTTGTTCACACCGAGAGAAATGAGTTTCTCATGAATCTCTTTTGTCTCCACAAACTCACCGATAGTCTCTATACCCATCTCTTTTGCAAAGGCCACAATAACAGATGTTATAAGCGCTGAGCGTTTGTCATGCGTTATCTCTTTGATGATACTGCCATCTATCTTTATAAAATCAGCTTGAAGTCTCATAAGGTGTTCAAAGTTTGAATAACCCGTTCCAAAGTCATCTATGGAGATACGACAGCCATAAGATTTTACTTTGATTATAAACTCCTCTATAGCATCAAAGTTCTCTATACTCTCGCTCTCAACTATTTCAAAAATAACCCTGTTAGATATAGAGTATTTTTCAAGAGTCTCTATAATATAACCTCTAATATCTCCATCCAAAATATCATCTACCGTAAGGTTAATAGAGAAGTCATAATCATTGTCTTTAAAGGCTTCAAAACTTTTGTGAAGTACAATTTTTGTAAGTTGTTTGTAGAGTTTTGCTTTTTTTGCTATTTCCAAAAAGTAGTAAGGGGTGATTATATTGTCATATTTATCGATAAGTCTAATGAGAGTTTCATACTTTTTGTGAGAGCTATCATGATTATCAATAATTGGTTGGTAGAACATTTGAATTCTATCTTCAGCTATCGCCTCTTTAATCTCTCGAATCCATTTGATATTGTTTTCATATTCACTATATAAAGAGAGGGCATCACTATATACTTTTACATCTTTTGACTCTTTACGAGCGGCAGTAACTGCCATCTCTGCAGTTCTAAGCAGTTCTAATCCCTCCTCAAAGGATATTCCTAGAGTAACATTAAGTATGATATCTTGATCATCGACTATAAAAGAGGTGTTATCGCTTAATTTGAGTAGTTCTTGCGCACTTGAGAGGGTCTCTGTCTCCGATTGGTTGTGAAGAGTGAAAATGAATTCATCACCACCAAGGCGGTAGAGGTTTATATTTGGATTGTCATGCAGAATTTCAACCAAAAGATTACTAAATTCTATTAAGACTCTATCTCCAAAGGTTTCCCCATAAAGGTTATTAATATGACTAAAATTATCAATATTTATAAGGATACAAGAGAGATTTTCCATCCTTTTAATATCTCTTTGCAGGGCATTTCTATTAGGTAAATCTGTTAAAGTGTCTATGTAGAGTAATCGAGTTAACTCATCTTGATGCTGCATAAGTTTTGTGATGTTATGCCTAATAGCAATAAATTCAACAATCTCTTTGTCTTTATTTAAAATAGGAGAGATTGTTGCATCAACCCAGTAGGTAGTCCCATCTTTTTTTCGATTTTTGATTGTGCCGTGCCATACTTTTTTACTAAGGAGTGTTTTCCAGAGTTGTGCAAACATCTCCTTTGGATTGTCAGGATGTCTTATTATATTGTGAGACTTGCCTATTACTTCTGCTTCGGTGTAGCCTGTTATGGTGTAAAAGTTCTTATTTGCAAAGGTGATGTTTCCATGAATGTCTGTTCTTGTGACAATGAGATTGTTGTCAATGTTGTTTTTATAACTCTCAAGGTAGGAGATATTGTCGTAGAGTTCCTTTGTCTTTTCTAACAAGGCATCATGCTTTTGACGAAGTTGTTGATTTGTGTTTTTGTCCTTTTCATCAAGAAAGTAGTGAATAAGTAGATAGATGCCAGAGAGGGCAACAGATATATTTAAGATATAAAAAAGTTCTGTAGCGTCTGGAGACATTTTTAAATCGATAACAGCTTCCAACTTCTGGTCTATCAAAGCAGAGAAGACAACAAGCGCTATAAAGCTGTAGAGCCAACTGAGAGATTTTTTACTTTTGTCATGAATAATAGCAATAATAGGGGCAAAAAATGCCCAGATAAAGATGTAGCTACTTTGTGCAAATCCACCAAGTGACCACATTAAGATAAATGGTAAGAGTAAAATCAGTGTAGTTTGCGCTTCTAAGATAAAAGTTATATTTTTTGTTTTATGAAAATGAATGAGCGTTAAAATAGATGCAAAGGTATAGAACATAGGGATGGAAGCTGATACATTATGTCCCAAAATATAGTAAATAATAGACCAGATAAAACCAACGGGACCGATAATCATAGGTACCATTGCAATGGAGATTTTTTTAAGTTTTAGAGCTTCAGAGTCTGAAGGTGACACACCTATACGGAGGAGTTTATAAATGTTTTTTTGTATAATATCTACTAAAATAACTCTCTCCTTCTTCTTTTTTTTTAATTTTTGGAGTGAAATTATATCACAAAAA
Organism: Sulfurimonas sp.; assembly: GCA_027083035.1. Classification (GTDB taxonomy): domain Bacteria; phylum Campylobacterota; class Campylobacteria; order Campylobacterales; family Sulfurimonadaceae; genus Sulfurimonas. Next base: position 7,992 of record JALWSY010000011.1, read on the forward strand.
TATCAAATTACTTCATAAGTGCTAGAGTATCGTAAAAATATGTTAAAATTAGAAAAATTAATACTAGAGAATTTGAATGTCCTTTGAAAAAATTGGAGTTTTTGCTCCACTACTAAATGCTATAAAAGAGTTGGGCTACAAAAAGCCAACCACAATCCAAACAAGAGCAATTCCACTAGTTCTAGCAAAGAAAGATATTTTTGCAACTGCACAAACAGGTACGGGAAAAACAGCTGCTTTTGCTCTGCCAATACTCCAAAGACTTCGTAAGCCTATTGAAGGCAAGGGTGTAAGAGCTGTTATCCTCTCTCCAACGCGTGAACTAAGTATTCAAATATATGAAGATATAGAGAAGTATGCGAAATATATGAAGATTAAAACAATGATTTTAGTTGGCGGAAAGGATTTAGAAAAGCAACGAAAGCGACTTAAAAGTGGTGTTGAAATTATTATTGCTACACCCGGTCGTTTAATAGAACACACGGAAAATGGTCTCTCGTTAAAAGATGTAGAGATTTTTGTTCTTGATGAAGCGGACAGAATGTTAGATATGGGATTTACAAAAGATATCAAAAAGGTACATCCTCTTCTCCCAAAGAAACACCAAACACTTCTTTTTTCAGCGACATTTAGTGAGAAAGTGAGAAAACTTTCAAAATTGATTCTTACAAAACCTGCCTTTATTGAAACAGCAAAGAAAAATACAACGGTAGATACAATCAATCAGGTAGCATACCTAGTAGATACAACGCGAAAAGCAGAACTTTTAGCGTACCTTATCGGATCAAGAAATTTTCCCCAAGTTCTCGTTTTTACACGCACAAAAGCGAGTGCAGATGTTTTGGCTGAAGAGTTAAAAAAAGATGGTCTGAAGTGTGGTGTAATTCATGGAGATAAAACAAAAGCAAACCGTTTAAAGACACTTACTCAGTTTAAAGAGGGAGTCTTTAGGGTTCTTATAGCAACAGATATCGCCTCTCGAGGACTAGATATAGAAGAGTTGCCTTATGTTATCAACTACGAGCTGCCATCAATTCCAGAAGATTATGTTCACCGTGTTGGAAGAACAGGACGTGCAGGAAGAGAGGGTGAGGCTATTAGTCTGATTGATATTTATGAAAAGTATGATATAAAAGATATTGAGAAGCTTATAGGAGAGAAAATTCCTCAAGAAGTTGTTGATGGATTTGAACCTGACCCAAGTATCCGCAGAAAAGATGTTGATTCTGTGAAACTAAAAGCAGAACATAAAAAGACAAGTGGTAAAAAAGAGCGCAAATATAACGCAAATAATAGCGTAAGAACTCCAACAAAAAAACAGTCAATCGCAAAAAAGAAAAAGCGTAAAACCACTAAGAGGGATGGTTAGTTCTCAAGTTTCAGTAGTTAAGGTGAGTTATCAAAACTTTAGTTTTTAAAGCAGAACAGTTATTTTATTTCTACCGTTTGTTTTAGACCTATATAG
>JALWSY010000012.1 GCA_027083035.1 Sulfurimonas sp.
GCATCTCATGCTCTATGATGTCATAAGTCTCCCAGAGCTTTAAACGCAAGCCATGCGGCACATCCCCTAGCTCTTTATAGGGTTCTTTTGTAAATATTTTCAGCCAAGGTAGTTCATTCTCCTCCTCTTCAACATAGAGAGAAAAGTTTTCATAAATGATTAAATTTTGCATCAGGTATTACCTTTTTTTATATGATATTTGATAATTATAACAGAAATAGTTTGAAAGTAAGAAGAAGTTTTGAAAATTAGAGAGGTTGAGGCGGATAGAGATTAATCTCTATTGCCTCTATAGCCACCACCTCTGTTTGAAGAGTTACGACTACCACCATCACGATTACCGCGATAGCCACCACCGCTTCTATTACGGTTACCACGATAACCGCCGCCTCTGCCGCCACGACCGCGACCTCTGCTGTTACCACCGCGCTGTGCAGCACGAGCAAGAATGGCATCAAGCTTATCTGCAGGGATACCGATATTGCTAGGTCCTTTGATATCTTGTTTGTCTAAGATCATAGAGATGAGTTTAAACATAATAGTCTCTTCATCTATATCCTCTTTTAAACGGTCAAGAACTTTATGCGCTTCGTCATAAATCTTTTGCTCCTCGATTGTTTTTACCATATTTTCTATAGTTGTACTTCTTAAATCATTTTTGCTTGGAACAAAAGCGTGAGCCATAGAGGTACCCACTTTTTGTTTGATGCGCTGCAGTTCTTTAAACTCTAAAGGCGTAAGGAGCGTAATCGCTTTTCCTTTAGTACCCGCACGACCTGTTCTACCGATACGGTGTACATAAGACTCCGGGTCAAATGGAATGTGGTAGTTAAATACATGAGAGATGTTGTTTACATGGATACCACGCGCTGCAACATCTGTTGCAACAAGCACTTTTACCGAGTTTTGTTTAAACCCTTTGATAACATTTTCTCTCTGTCTCTGCTCCATATCTCCATGGAGACCATTAGCCAAGTAGCCTGCATTTGAAAGGACATTACTTAATCTATCTACTTCAGATTTTGTTCTACAAAATACTACAGACTTCGTTGTTGTCTCTGAATCCATAAGACGGATGATTGCATCATCTCTCTCATGCTCATCGATGACATAGTAGAGTTGCTCAATGTCTGTGTTTGTTGTTTCACCTTTTGTGATAGAGATGAATTCCGGCTCTTGTAAAATTCTACTTGCAAGAGTTTTGATCGGTGCCGGCATTGTTGCAGAGAAGAGAAGTGTTTGACGATTTGTCGGAAGATAGGAGAATATCTCATTAATATCATCTAAAAATCCCATATCGAGCATCTCATCTGCTTCATCAAGTACAACCATACTTGGTGCGAAGTCGTTAAGCATACCTCGTTTTAGGATGTCTAACATTCTTCCCGGTGTTGCAACCACTACTGATGCACCGCGACCGATGAGGTCTAGTTGGCGTTTGTATGAACTACCACCATAGACTGTAACTGTTTTTACACCTAAGTTGCGACCATATTTGAAAATCTCATCACTTACCTGTGTAGCGAGTTCGCGAGTCGGTGTGATTACGAGAAGCTCAACGCTTCCATCTAGCTTCATGTTGTTGAGTGCCGGAAGTGAAAAAGCAGCTGTTTTTCCTGTTCCCGTATGTGCTTGTCCAACCATATCTTTTCCGGCAAGTACAACAGGAATCGCCTGTGCTTGAATCGGTGAAGGTGCAGTAAAACCTGCGAACTTAATACTTTTAAGTAACTCTTTTTTTAAACCCAGCTCATCAAAAGTGGGTATCTTCTCTTCTTGTGTTTGTTCTGTCTGTGCATTTTCTTGCATCATTATCCTTTGATATCAAGGAGATGATACAAGTTGCATGTTTCTGCTTTAGCTCTATGCAGGGCATCTTCCCCTTAAAATATTTTGCGAATTATACCCAAATTTTCCTCTTTAACAATTAAAGTTGTCTATATTTTAAATTACTTAAGTTTATAGTGATACGAAATGGATTATAATAGCCACTAAGGATTTATGATGCAACTAGATATTTTTCAAATTACGACGATACTTTTTTTTCTCCTCTCTCTTCTTTTTTTACTGCTTTATATAAAAGAGATGCAATCTGCTAAATCTATTGCCGCTACATTGGAAGAGAGAGAAGAAGAATTAGAAGAGTCTCAAAATGAGCGTGCTTTGCTTCAAGAGCATTTGCAAAAGCTTGAGGTTGATTTTGCGGTGCTTAATAGTAGATACTCTGATGAGCTTAAAGCGTCATCAGAGAAGATGGCAATACTGCAAAATGCCAAAGATGAACTCTCGCAGGAGTTTAAGCTTCTCGCAAATCAGATCTTTGAAGATAAGTCAAAGCAGTTTAGCCA
>JALWSY010000013.1 GCA_027083035.1 Sulfurimonas sp.
CTTTTCTTTGTAACTAAGTTTTTAAAACAAGGAGCTTTTTTTGAAGTATTTACTACTCCTCTTTTTGCTACAACAACTTCTCTTCTCAAGCGAAATAGATATTCACTCTTTTGAAGCAGACTTTCAGCAGACAATAACCAATGAAAAAGAGAACAAACTTATATACGAAGGGCATCTAACGGCAATGCAACCAAAATATGCACTTTGGCAATATAAAAAACCAATGCAAAAAAGTATCTATATTAATGATAATCGTGTAACAATAATAGAGCCTGATATTGAACAAGCAATTATAAAACGATTAAGTGGGGATTTTGATTTTTTTACTATTATCAAAAAAGCAAAAAAAATTTCTGAAGATACTTATGAGACCAAATTTCAAAATGTAAAATATGAGATAAAAATTCAAAAAAATAGCATAATATCCATAAAATACCATGATGAACTTGATAACAGCATAGTAATCACATTTTCAAATCAAAAAGAGAATAAAGAGATTAAAAAGCAAATTTTCACCCCTATTATCCCTCAGGATTATGATATCATCGAAGGTTAATAGAAGGTTTTCCTGTGTAAAAACCTTGGGAATAATCTATTCCCAACTCTTTTACAATCTTATATATCTCTTCACTCTCAACATGTTCTGCAATCGTCTTTATCCCACTCTTTTTTGCATATTCAACAATACTCTTAACAATCAGCTGATGTTCTCTATCTTCTCCTAAAGATTTGATAAAAGAACCATCTATCTTAACATACTCTGCGTTGAGATCAAACATACGACTGTAAGCTGATTTATCCGTACCAAAGTCATCAACAATAACATGATACCCTTCCTCTTTGAGTGCAATAATCTGACGATCTAGTTCTATGCTTTTGTTTATAATAATATCCTCTACTATTTCTAAATGAACACGCGCAGGTGCTATTGCATACTTCTCACACTTATAGCGTAAAAAATCAACCAGATAATTTTCATGTAAATCATGCATGGTGATATTAATTGAGAAGTTATAGTCATTATTTTTAAAGAGCTTAAATGTTTTATCGATGACCGACTTGGTGATTTGTGTAAGCAATCCTACATGTTTAGCACTTTGAATAAACCTTTTTGCATCAATGAGTCTATTATCAGAGTCAACCAAACGGCACAGCACCTCATAGTGTTTCGTTTTTGCATCACTATTTGATACAATCGGTTGATAATATGTTAAAATTTTATCCTCATCAAATGCCTTTTGCAGTACACCCACCCAGTAGAGACTCTCCCTTTGCTCCTTCATGTAACTAGAGTAGGGATTATAAACAACTATCTGATTTCCACTAAAGTATCGCGCTTCTTTTGAAGCAGATTTTGAATTCACAAAAAGTTTATTACCTACACCATAGTCGATTCCTACAGAGAAGACTACATAGTGCGTATGTCCATCAAACTCTACTGGTGACTCCTTAAAGAGAATCTGTATCTGTTGTGCGAGAAGAAGAGCCTGCTTCTCAGCCGGCTCAGAGAGTAATATCACAAACTCATCCGCCGTAATATGATACAACGTAGCATTCGAGGGTAAAAAAAGTCCAAGTCTCGATGCAACCTCTTTTAAAAGCTTGTTTGCTTTACCCATGCCATAAGTAGTATTCACAAAATCAAAATGGTCAATATTAAGATAGATAATTGCTTTTTCGCTCCCGCCAAGAGCCTCTTGCAATGCATATCGACTTGGTAGTTTTGTAAGTTCATAAATATTTTTATTGAAATGGATACTATCTTTATACATCTCTATCTGCTTCTGCAGATTTTTTTCATTGAGCATAAAGCGTCCTATTCTCCTTCTTACAACTGCTAACTCATCATTGAGTTGTTCAACTTTTCCACTTAAAAAGTTTCGATTGTGTTCAAGTTTTAATGCTATTTTATAGAGCGAATCTAAAAGTTCTGAAGTTTTAAATGGCTTTTGATGCAGATAACTGATATCTAATCTGTAAAAATTGATGATGTCTTCACTTAGTTTACTAGGAGTTGTTACAATAATTTCTTGAAAAGGATTATAAGATTTTATATTTTTAATAAGATTTTGGGTATCCATTATCTTGGAGACAGAATCAACAATCACAATATCATAACTGTTAATTTTTAAATATCCAAGTCCTAAAGTAGCGTCACTCGCACTTTCAACTCTAGCAAATACTTTTTTTAAAATGGTTGTAATAGTCAGCAAAAACTCCTCATTCTCATCCATATAAAGTAGAGACATATTTTTTGTTGTGGGGAGTAAATCTTTTAACTCTGCCATAATAGAACCTTAAAATATAAGTTTATGTTATTGTATCATGTTATTGTTAATGGAGACAATGAAGGAGTAAAGGAGCTAGAAAGTCTCTAGCCCCTTCTAAAAAAGAAATTAAAGAGAATAGTCTTTAATAAGATTAAAGTTCAGATATTTATAGATATCTTCCTCTTTTCCACCGATTTTCTTAGGAACAATATTTAAATACTCCTCTTTTGTCGGTAAGTAACCAAGCATAGCACACACAGCGGCTAGCTCTGCAGAACCTAAATAGACTTGAGCACCTTTTCCTAAACGGTTATCAAAGTTACGCGTTGAAGTTGAGAAAACAACTGCATTGTCAGCAACACGCGCCTGATTACCCATACAGAGTGAACATCCCGGAATCTCCGTACGCGCACCTGCTGCACCATAGAGTGCATAGTAACCCTCTTCAGTCAACTGCTTCTCATCCATCTTTGTTGGAGGACATACCCAGAGACGCGTAGGTACTGCACCCTCACCCTTAAGAACTTCACCAAGCGCACGATAGTGACCGATATTTGTCATACAAGAACCAACAAATACTTCGTTAATGATATGTGGACGCTTCGGATCAGCGAGTACCTCAGTAAGTGTAGCAACATCATCAGGATCATTTGGACAAGCTAAAATAGGCTCTGTAATCTCATTAAGGTCAATCTCAAGTACAGCTGCATACTCAGCATCTGCATCCGGCTTTAGAAGTGTTGGATTTGCTATCCACTCATTCATCTTATCAATTCTTCTTTGAAGTGTACGCTTATCTTCATATCCTGCATCAATCATAGACTGAAGCAGTACAACATTTGACTTGAGGTACTCAACAATAGGCTCCTCATCAAGAAGAACTGTACACGCAGCAGCAGAACGCTCAGCTGATGCATCAGAGAGTTCAAACGCCTGCTCTGCTTTTAGTTTTGGAAGTCCCTCAATCTCTAAGATACGACCAGCAAAGATATTTTTCTTACCCTTTTTCTCAACAGTTAAAAGACCCTCTTGAATCGCTTTGTGTGGGATAGCATTTACAAGGTCACGAAGCGTGATACCCGGCTGCATCTCACCTTTAAAGCGTACAAGAACAGACTCTGGCATAGTCAGAGGCATAGAACCGGTAACAGCAGCAAATGCCACAATACCAGATCCACCCGGAAAAGAGATACCTAAAGGAAAACGCGTGTGACTATCAGCACCTGTACCAACAGTATCTGGAAGTACCATTCTGTTTAACCATGAGTGGATAACACCATCACCCGGACGAAGTGCCACACCTGAACGGTTTGAGATAAAGTCAGGAAGTGTGTGATGCATCTTCACATCTGAAGGTTTTGGATATGCAGCAGTATGACAAAATGACTGTAGTACCAAATCAGCATTAAAACCAAGGGCAGCCAGCTCTTTAATCTCATCACGAGTCATAGGACCTGTTGTATCTTGAGAACCAACCGTACTCATCTCAGGCTCTACATACATACCCGGACGAACACCATCGAGTCCACACGCCTTTCCAACCATCTTTTGTGCTAGAGTATAACCTTTTCCACTATCAGCCGGTTGCTCCGCTTTTAAGAAGATATCTGCAGCGTCCATTCCAAGAACTGAACGCGCTTTAGAAGTGAGTCCACGACCAATGATAAGTGGAATACGACCACCCGCACGCACTTCATCTGTGATAGTATTTGGGTTTAACTTAAATGTAGCAATACACTCACCATTTTTGTGTGCTTCACCTTTGTATGGATAGATGTCGATTACATCACCCATCTCCATCTGAGAAACATCAAGCTCTAGTGGCAATGCACCTGAATCTTCAGAAGTTGCAAAGAAGATAGGAGCGATGATGCCACCAAGCACTACACCACCTGTACGCTTGTTTGGAACACCGGGAATATCTTCACCCATGTGCCACTGCACAGAGTTTATACCTGACTTACGAGAAGATCCTGTACCTACAACATCACCTACATAAGCTACAGGGTGTCCTTTCTCTTTAAGTTGCTTGATCGTCCCGATAGGGTCATCCATCTTTGCTGCAAGCATAGAGTTTGCATGAAGAGGAATGTCTGAACGCGTAAATGCTTCTGAAGCGGGAGAGAGATCATCTGTATTTGTCTCACCATCTACTTTAAATACTGTTACGGTAATCTTCTCAGCAAGTGGCTCTTTAGCAGTAAACCAGTCAGCATTTGCCCACGAAGTCATAACTTCAGTAGCCGCTGCATTTCCAGCCTTATGCAACTCTTCAACATCATTAAATGCATCATATACAAGTAGAGTATGTGAGAGTGCTTCAATAGCAGCCGCAACAACTTTATCGTTATCTGAGCTAAGTGCATCAATCATCGGTTTTACATTATAACCACCAAGCATCATTCCCAACATTTGGACAGCTTGCTCTGGAGCTATACAATCAACAGTAGTATTTCCTTGAGCAACATCATTTAAAAATGCAGCTTTTACATAGGCTGCATCATCAACACCCGGAGACACACGGTTTGTCAGTAGGTCTAGCAACTCTTCCGTACAATCGCTCTTGATTAACTCTATCAGTTCAGCTGTCTGCTCAGCTGAAAGTGGTAGTGGTGGAACACCAAGTTCCGCACGCTGGGCAACATGTTCTTTATACTCTTCTAAAAATGCCATAGTCATTCCTGTTTAATTTAATTTTGGTGATTATAACTAAAGATAAGTAACTAGTTTTGTAAGTGTTACCAATGTAAACAGAAAGGTTGAATGTTATTTAAAATATGTAGTAAAATGTAACATTAAAGCCTTCTTCTCTTTAACTCCGCATCGATGTAGGATCTCTCTTTACCATGATAGTTACTCTTTAACCAAAGCAGATAGGAGTCCGGAAGTTCACTATAAGAGACTCCTTTATACTGTCCAAAACTAACCCGCCTCTCTGCTTCTACTTTAAGCGGATTGTTTATCACAACTGCATCAAGACTACTCTCTTCTACTAGCTTGACGAACTCCTCAAAAGTGAGTTTTTTTTGAAGAACAAAACTGTAGGTACTAAAGTCAAAGATACCCCTCCTCTCCTTCACGAACTGCTCAATAGCAACAATCTGCGCAACACTCAAAGCTTCTAGGTTTTTTACCTCTACTCTCAATGAGTGTGCTAACTCTGTAAAGTAAAACTTTGGTTTTTGTTTCATAAAATAGTTCTAATACCTTTTGCATTTGCTGCAGAGAGGACGCCTTCACGCTCTAACTGCTCTATGAGTCGAGCAGAACGGTTATAGCCTATTTGGAGTTTTCTTTGGAGATAGGAGATAGATGTCTTTTTATCAGTTAAAACAACATTTTTTGCCTCTTCAAAAAGTTCATCAAGCTCCTCATAAGACTCTTCTGAAGCAGATGCGCTTCCTTCAGTCTCCTCAACCAAAAAGCTTTTATCGTAGTTTGGTTCACGCTGTGCTTTAATAAACTCTACGATATTCTCAATCTCCTCTTCTGTTGCCCATGGTGCATGTAATCTAACAAGACCTGTAGCCCCCGGAGGAGTGAAGAGCATATCACCACGACCAAGTAGTGACTCTGCTCCCATTTGGTCTAGAATAATTTTACTATCTATCTTCTGTCCTACTCTGTAAGAGATGCGAGATGGAAGATTGGCTTTTATAAGTCCTGTTACAACATCCACAGATGGTCTTTGTGTCGCCACTATAAGGTGAATACCACAGGCGCGAGATTTTTGAGCAAGTCGTGCGATAGAGACCTCTACATCTTTACCGCTTGTCATCATTAAATCAGCCAACTCATCAATGATAACTACGATATAAGGAAAATGTTCTCCACCCTCTTTTTTGATTTTTTCATTATAGTTTTCAATATTTTTTGTTCGAGTATCTGCCATAAGTTCATAGCGACGCTCCATCTCAGAAACCATATTGTTTAGCGCTGCAATCGCCTGTTTTGGTTTGGTTATAACAGGCGTTAAGAGGTGCGGAATATCATTGTAGGTAGAGAACTCAAGCATCTTAGGATCAATCATCAGCAGTCGAAGCTGATCCGGAGAGTTTTTGTAGAGCAGTGAGAGAATCATAGCGTTAATCCCAACACTCTTTCCACTTCCTGTTGTTCCGGCAATTAGCAGGTGAGGAAGCTTTTTTAAGTCCGTCACAAAAGGTTTACCGACAATATCTTTTCCAAGTGCTATAGTAAGTGGTGATGCAGAGTCTTTAAAGAGTTTGTCATCAAGTATCTCTCTGAGATAGATTGTATCTACCGTGTCATTTGGTATCTCAATACCTACTACATCCTTTCCGGGAATAGGTGCCTGAATACGAATCGTCTCTGCAGAGAGCGCCATTGCTAAATCATCCTGAAGATTGAGGATTTTACTCACTTTTACATTTGCTGCAGGTTTAAACTCAAAAGTCGAGACAACAGGACCCGCGTAGGTTCGCACAACATCACCATCTATCTTAAAATGCGCTAGTTTGTCGATGAGATAGCGAATTTTATCATCAAGTTCAGACTCATCAATGCTCTTTGAAGCTGCCTTAGGTTTTTGCAGAAAATCTACAGAAGGGAGTTTAAAGTTCTTTGGTTTTTCTACCTTACCTTTCTCTATAGTTGCTAAAAGTTTTGTATTCTCCTCTAACTCTTCTACGATGACTGTATTTTTCTGCTCTTTTACCTCTTCGGCAATATCTAAAAGATTTTTTTTCTCTTTAGGTTTTTCCTCTTTTTTTGCTTTTATTGTTTTTGATTTCTTTTCTTCTTTACTCTCATTTTTTCTTAAATATGTAGGAGTATCTATATCTGAAGTGCTAACATTTTCCTCTTGTGGTGCATCAACATCTACATCTATCACATCATCTTGAGACTCTTCTACAGGTTCTTTTATAGAAGCTTTTGGTTCTGGTTTTGTCTCTTTAAACTCTATCTCTTTTACATTTTTTGTTAAAAACTCAGGACGCTTAAAGTTCATCTTTTTAAATAGAGAAGAGAGTATATCCGAACTGTTTGTATCAAGAACAATAACTATTGAGACCCATGTAATAATAAACCAGAAAATCCAAAGACCAAAAAGACCGATGTATGGCGTTAAAAAGTCAACAAAATCAGCACCAAATTTTCCACGCAAATCACCACTAACAAGAAGAGCCTGTGCAAGTAAAAAAGAGAAAAAGATTAAAAATGATGCAATGCCTAACTCGGCACTACGAAAATCAAACCTGCTCTTTTTATAAAATTTATAGAGAGGAAAAAGTAGAACAAAAAGATAGAAAAAAGAGATATATCCAAAATAGAGTTTGTTAAAAGTAGCAAATTTTGCGCCATAACTCCCCATCAAAGCACTATCCCCAAAAATAGTAGCAAAACCCAAATAGACTAAAACACCAAAAACTATAATAAAAAGAGTATCTTTCAAACTATACAACCTATAAAATTTTAAAGAAGTATAGCCAAAAATGTTCCACAAAAAGTTTTTTTTGGCATTTTGTAATATTTAAAGCTACCCTTAGAGGTAATTCACTAAACTCAATTGTCCTACACGCCCTACAGTCGAGAGCATAGCCTGATAGTTTGTTGTGAGCTGGGACATACGAAGCGATGCAGCTGCTAAATCAGTATCTATTACCGTTGAACGCAGACTTGAGGTAGTTACATTAAGGATATCTGTCCTCTCTATAGAATTTGATAAAGAGTTCGATTGCGCACCGGAAACTGACTGTGTTCTAAAGACATGGTCTTGCAAATCGTCCATCGCTTTAAGAGCATTTTGGATACCGACATTTCGAATAACTTTTGCATTTGCATTTGGAGTATTTCCATGATTTTCTACAGCCTCAATCATTTCATTTACGGTTTTAAAAAAATCCGTTTTAGCATCACGAATAGTTAAAGCATTATTAGCATTAAACACCATCCTTGAAGCACTCGCTTTATCAGGCGTACCATCTCCATTACTATCTACATCTAGAGCAAAATTTCCACTATTGCTATCATACAGCGCAATAGTTGCTGGTGTTGTTGCAGCATTAAGATCACTAAACTCAATCCTTCCATCATATGAGAGAGACATAGTTGCCAAAAGATCTGCCTCTTTTATGGCATTATCATACGCAGCAGGTGTATTTCCTGCCAAAAGTGCTGTTTTTCCGGTAACTACAACATTCATAACATCCATAAGTTGTCTATAAGTCACTTTATCTGCATCGGTTGCCACCCGTGGATTTTCTAAGTTAAATATATTATAGGTTTGACCACCGACACTAAAAGTAGATCCACCATTTGCTGTAGATTTTAAGTCAATAGTTGCACTATATGCATTACCGTTTATATCTTTTCCTTCAAGAGTGAAGCTTGTTCCAGCAAGTGTATCATCACTTGTGTCAAGCGTTCCCTTAGAGATATCTGCTACTTCTGAGAGAAGTGTTGACGGCGTTGCAAATCCATTTTCTCTCTCACTCTTAATCGTATCAATTTGTTGTCCTGAAATATCTACAATATGTGACTTTTGTAAGATTTGAGGCACATTAGAGGAGAGTTTAGATCCATTTTTTTTAAACTCTACTCTATCATATATTAAACCTTCTGGACCACTAGCACTTACTGCTGATTTCAAACCAGAACGTAAAAATTCCTTTACATACAGACTACCACTTCCAGATGTTGCAGCCTTATAGTCTGTTGTTGCTGTACTAAGAGCATTAATATTAGTCACATTTGCATCATCACTACCAGCCGAATTAAAATCAGTTGCTCCTATAAGATGTAAATCTAATTTACTTGACCCTTTTAATTTATCATATACCTCTATTTGACCAGAATCTGTTAATGTAACATTCACAACATCCACATCCCCAGTATTTCCGTAAGAGGTGCCTATTTTTGCCATTAACTGTTTTACAGTTCCCCCATTTTCCATCTCTATCTTATCATTAAATGCAACACCGTTACTTCTTACACCTCGAAGATAGAAGTAGTGTTTTCCACTAGGTGCATCTCCCATAAGTTCTTCCATGGTACTCTCTTCATGAACGATAGAGGAATCCGCGGTTGTGTTGTTAAGTGATTGTCGTA
>JALWSY010000014.1 GCA_027083035.1 Sulfurimonas sp.
AAGATGCGTATTGATGCAATTACTGCTGCGAGTATCTTAAATGGTGCAAATGGTGGGCATACAGATATTGTTACAGGTGCTTCACGCAAAGAGGATAACCCCTTTGATGATATTCGCTATGCTCCTACAGCGATGGCTACTTATGATGATGGGGACAATACCCTTAGCTTTGGAGCCTACTACTCTAAAGAGGTTGATTATGAAGGAAAATCAGTTTTTGCAAACTATGTCAGACAACTCAATGAGCAAAATACAGCTTTAGGCATAGGTCTCTCCCAATCTTTCGACAAATGGAATCCTGTCTTTGACAGAGCCCTGCCAAAAGATAATAGAAATGAGACAAAAATAGACTTCTCTGTCAATCAACTCATTACACCAGAGTTTTCAATGCAGGCAGTTTACTCCTATTTGTATTCACAAGGGTTTTTATCTTCACCGTACCACTATGTACTCCAAGATGATATTGCCAAGTTTGAAAACTATCCAGACAAAAGAAGTGGTCACGCCTTTGCACTCAAGGGAGTTTATCTTTTAAACAGGGCAAATGCTATGAATTTTTCCTACAGATACTATAGTGATGATTGGGATATTCACTCACATACTGCATCCATAGAGGAGTTACATGATTTTTCAGCTAAACTGACATCGGGTCTAAGGCTTCGATACTACTCACAGAGTGCAGCGAATTTTATCAAGCCGATAGGGAACTATACTTTAAGTGACAACTACTTTGCGACTGATTATAAAATGAGTGCTTTTGACTCTTACACTATTGGTATTCCGCTGATATACAAAGCCTCACGAAAAAGTAAGATTACGGCAAGTCTTGATTATTATCAGACCACAAAAAATGAGTTTATTAAGAGTTGGTATGGGGTAGATAGCCTCTCAGCTGTTTTTACGACACTCACATACGAGTTTGATTACTAAGATGGGCTTTTTTATCAACGGACTCAAAGCCAAAGTGATGAGTACAGAGCTTATTATGGAAGCTGATGTTGCTAAGAGTGTTCTCTTTGAAGCATTAGAGTTAGTAAAGAGCTTTGAGTCAAAATACTCTGCTTACAAAGAGGACTCCCTCCTCTCTGAGATAAACAGCTCTTCAGGTGTTACTCCTGTACAATGTAGTGCAGAGGAGTTAGAGATATTTTCTCAAGCACTTGAGATTGCAAAAGAGTCTAAGGGTCTTTTTGATCCTACTATTGGTGTGCTTACACAGGGAAGCTACGGCTTTGGAACACACAATGCAAAACTCCCCTCAAAAAAGGAGCTTCAAGAGAAAAAAGCTCTTGTAGATTACAAAGAGTGCATCATTGATGCAGGGAGTATCTATCTGCGAAAAAAAGGGATGCGTTTAGATTTAGGAGGTATTGGCAAGGGTTATATTGCTGATAAACTAATGGAGTTTTTACTCAAAAAGGGTGCTTCTAAAGTGCTACTGAGTGTTGGTGGAGAGATATGCAGCTATGGGAAAAAATATACAATAGCACTACAAAATCCCTTTGAAGAGAACAACAGTGCCATCATTAAAACCTCAAAAGCGATGCTCTCCATCTCTACGAGTGGAGATTATGAGCGTTTTATTGGCTCAAAAGAGAACCATCACATACTTGACAACACTTCAGCAAAACCAAATCATTTTCATAGTAGTATAACTATTCTCAAAAGTGGTCTTCATGGAGCTATGCTTGATGCAGTAGCCACTATAGCCTTTAATACAAAAAGAGAAGATTTATACACTTTAGCGCAAAAGTTTGCGGTGGCAATAATTGCTATTTCACCACAAAAAAGCATACAGGTTGAAAAGTTTTCAGGACTCGATATTGAGAGTTTTGAGATGTTTTCATTTCAATAAGGATTTACTTATGATAAAAAATATCTTTTTTATTTTTTTGCTTCTTTTACCACTCTATGGAAGTGAGATGGAAGAGGAGAGTAGTTCTTATGAGTTTGGCAACGGTTTACAACTGGGCAATTTACCACTCTACATAGGAGGATATGCATCACTTGACTACAAAAAAAGTGATGATACTTCTCGCTATAGAGTGGATGATATAGCTTTGATGAGTTATGGTAACTACGAAAAACTCTCCTATATGGCAGAGTTTGAGTTTAAAGAGTTTTATACACTCACACAAAACGAAGCGAAACCCAACACTACAGAGAAAAATACAAAACTCCACACAGAGAGACTCTATGTTGATTATAACATCAACGAAAATTACCTGTTGCGTATTGGAAAGTACAATACCCCGATAGGCTACTGGAATATGCTTCCTGTCAATGTACTGCGAGATACAAGCTCTAATCCAATGAGTACGGA
>JALWSY010000015.1 GCA_027083035.1 Sulfurimonas sp.
GTGCTTTATCCTCTTCAAAAACAAGTAGCTCACCCGGTTCAACATCACGGATAAACTCGGCACTTACAAGATCAAAGGCACATGTCTCACTCGCAACAATATAGCCGCCATTTGGAAGGCGTCCTAGACTGAGTGGACGAAATCCATGACGATCTCTCATGGCAAACATCTTTGTTCTACTCAAAAAGAGAAGTGAGAATGCCCCCTCAATGCGCTCTACGGCATCGATGATTCGATCTAAGAGTTTCTCTTTTGAACTCTTAGCTATGAGATGTATGAGGTTTTCTGTGTCCATAAAGGTTTGAAAAATAGCTCCTTTTTCTATAAGCTTATTTCTTACTTCATCGGCATTTGTCAGGTTTCCATTGTGTACTATCGCCATCTCACCAAGATCGTAACGAGCAAAGACAGGTTGTGCATCTAGGATGGAGTCATCTCCTGCAGTAGAGTAGCGTGTATGCCCAACAGCGGCAGTTCCACTCAGCGTAGAGAGTTTTTCTTCATTAAAGACACTCATTACAAGCCCACGATCTTTTATAGTGTGAAGTTTTTTTCCATCTGCTGAGCTAATCCCTGCAGCCTCTTGACCACGATGCTGTAGGGAGTGAAGAGAGAAGTAGGCAAGCTTAGATGCCTCTTCGTGACCAAAAATTCCAACAACAGCACATTTTTCATTCATATTTTCGCGCAAATTTTATCCTTATGAACAGGTAGTAAATTATTAGCGTTATTATACTTAAAATAGATATATCAGACCTTACAAATTTCTTTCAAGTTTATGATTTATCTCTTGGAACTAAAATTGCTACAAAACAAAAAAATCTCTCAAAAAGGTAGAATGTATGGATATCGTACTACGTAATAATCTCATTCTTATCACTACAGGATTTGAGACTTTAAATACAGACTGGATGAAGGCATTTTTAAATCATCACTCCCGGGGGATGCTCTTTTTGCCAAAGGCGGTTTTGGTCTTTAGAAATGAGAGTCTCCAAGAGGTTCGTGAGGAGTTTTTACAACAACTTAGCGAGCATCATGCCAAGACACACGATTTTAACCATGAATTTTTTCTCAGAAGTATGCTTAAGTTTGGAACGCAACCCATAAAGATAGAGTTGGAAAAATTAGAAGAGCAGGAGGTTGTAGAGGTAAATCTCTACGCTTATGATAAAAATACCGTGCTTATTTCTCTGAATGAGCCAAACTCTTGGGTACTGAATTATATGCGTTCACAACTTGAGATATATGTCGAGAGGGGTACAGATATGTCACTTGTAGTGGATGTGAGCGACCATAAAGCGAAAGCACGGCTTGAGAGAGCGCTCAATAAACGCCACATATTACACTACGCTATTCAGTATAGATATGACAACCGTTTTATGTCGAAGCTCTATTCCGATTTTGCAAACTATAGTTTTGGTGATTTATGTAAAGATAACGAAGATGATGCAAATAAAATATTTTATACCGTTCTTGAATGTCCTGTAGGTGCAAGTCAGGATGCTCTTAAAAAGTCCTATAAAAAACTTACAAAAGTATATCATCCTGACAAGATAATTCATGAAGCACCGCATATGGTAGAACACTATACACAGAAGTTTCAACTCTTACAAGAGGCATATACAGCTTTGCGCGTTGTTAGTTGATAAAGTTTTCTATAAGTGCATGCTTTGAACTCTGTTTGAGGAGAGAGTGAAAATCTTCAGCACTATAAAGAGCTAACGCTTTTCCTTGCATCTGAAGCAGCTCTTTTGAGAAACCTCTTTTTGAGAAGAAGACAATTTGCGTCGGTTCAATATCGAGCTTTTCACATTTTTCTGTGAGTTTATGTAACTCTTTTTTATTTATTTTATGGTTTTTCCACTTGCACTCACCAACATAAATCTTGCCATTTTGCGTTATAGTGAGTATGTCTATCTCAAGGTTTGCATCCCAGTAGCTTCCTGAACTGATAATCTGAGACTCTCTGAGATTGTAGTTGAGAAGCACTTCACTCAGCTCTTCAAAGACCAGACTTGTATATCCGTTAATGTGTGCATCAAGATTGGCAAAAAGTTCTGCGTACTCTCTTTGTTTGATGTTTCTTATTTGAGGGGCTATAAAGTAGTACCAAAAGCGTACAAAAGGGTGAGTAAAAAGCACTTTATGGGAGATTCGGTGTCTTGCATCGCGTCGTTTGAGTTTTCCTGCAGGGTTTTTCTCTCGTGGATGCCTCTCTCGTGAATACTCCATCTGAATTAACCCAACTTCTTGGAGATATTGGAGAGCAGCACCTCCATTTCCATTGCCTAGACCTGCTCG
>JALWSY010000016.1 GCA_027083035.1 Sulfurimonas sp.
CATATAGAGACTCTTAGACTTGATGTAGTACCTCAAAATAAGCTCCATATACTCCTTGAGGAAAAGGTTTGTTAATCGATCTTTATAAAAGTAGGAGAGTCTGCGTTCTTCTATCTCTGTCTTTGGAAGTTGCGAAGCGTCTTGAGGAACTTCTACATCCCTTAGCACTTTTAGCGCTGCATGAACAACATCAGGATGAAACTGCACAGCACTCAACTCCTCTAACTCCTTAAGTGCCACCTCAATGCTCTTTCTTGGCTTATAAATTCTATTTGTCGTCATTGCATCAAAAGCATCCGCAACTATCATAATACGACTTAAGGGTTGGATAGCATCACCTTTGAGACCTTGTGGATATCCTTTGCCATCATAGCGTTCATGATGCTCTCGCATGATAGAGGCTATCTTTTGATACTGATCTACCTTATAAAGCATCTCATAACCAACATTAAGATGTTCTTGAATAAGAGAAAACTCCATATCATCGAGATGCCCCGGTTTGAGTAAAATACTATCTGGCGTAGAGATTTTTCCTATATCATGCAGCCACGCCGCATTTCTTAACATCTCTATCTCTGCATCAGAATATCCCATCTCTTTAGCAATCAGTACGCAGTAAGCAGCAACCCTTCTTGTATGTCCTGCGGTGTAGGCATCACGAGACTCTATCATATCTACCATAGACATGATAATCTGCTCCTGATTTTTAATCTTTTCAAATTCCAAGTCTTTGATGATATTTTGGTTTGTTTTATCTTTAAAGATAGCTACCGAGCCGACAACACTCCCATCGACAAAGAGTGGAAATACAACTAAAGAGACATGTAAAAAATTTCCATCTTTTTTAATTAAGACCTCATCTTCATACTCTGCTCTGTGCATCTCTACTGTCACTTTATGGAGTGGACACGCTGCTTCAGGATAGGGCTGATTATCTCTATCTTTATAGTGAATTTGATTATGAATCTTTTTGCCAAGCAGTTCAGAACTTTTAAAGCCTAACAGGTTAAGTGCTGCATCATTAACAAAAGTAGTCTCTCCTTGAAGGTTTACTGTGTAGATACCATCGCTGATACTCTGCGTTATATCATGAAACTTCTTCTCACTCTGCAGCGTTTTTGCCTGTTGTTCAAAGATTTTAAGATAGAGAGTTATCTTGTTTAAAAGTTGGTTATCATCTATGGGTTTGGTGATATAATCAACAGCACCAAGCTCAAACCCCTCCTTAACAAACTCTTCACTCTTAAAGACTGCAGTTACAAAAATGATGGGGATATCTTTTGTCTTCTTGTTTGATTTTACCAGCTTTGCAAACTCAAAACCATTTATATCAGGCATCTGCACATCACAAAGTATCAAGTCAACTTTTTGCTTTAAAAGAACTGCTAGTGCCTCTTTAGCGCTTAAGACCTCTATGGAGTAAATATCATCGATAGTTGAGAGGAGTGCATTTAGGGAGAAAAGGTTGTTTTTGTTATCATCTACACAGAGGATTGTATATTTATCTGTTATGCTTTGCATACTTTACATCCTCTAAAATATCTCTGTATAAAATACTATTTTTCATCTACGCCACTTTCCTAAACATCGTACGTCCACCCTCTAACATCTCAAATCGCTTTGAAAACTTTTCAGATAACATCTCACTCTCACCAAGAACCAAAAAACCACCAAATATCAATGAGTCATAAAAAAGTTGAAAGACTCTCTCCTGAAGCTCTTTTTCAAAATATATGATTACATTCTTGCATATTATAATATCAAATTCATTAAAAGAACTATCTTTTGCCAAATTATGCTTAAAAAAGTGTGTTTTTTCCATAATTGTATCACATATACTTATATAATTTTGATTTTTTATCACATATTTATCAATATTTACATTCAAATCTGCCTGCTTTATATTCTCTTTTGCTTGTAGGTAGCTTTTGAGTGGATAGAGCGCATTTTTCGCCTCTTGTAGTACAACACTATTGACATCTGTAGCATATATAATCGATTTATCCAATATGCCAAGAGATGCTAACATCATAGAGATAGAGTATGCCTCTTCTCCACTACTACACCCTGCACTCCAGAGCTTTATATTTTGTCTCTTCTTAAAACAAAGTTCTAAACACTCTACCATCTTCTTTAGAGACTCTGCCTCTCTAAAAAGTTCTGTAACATTGATAGATATCTCTAAGAAAAATGCTTTAAAAGCACCCTTATTAAAGAGTATAAGTCCCACACTATCTT
>JALWSY010000017.1 GCA_027083035.1 Sulfurimonas sp.
GCTGCAAAAGCCATAGCCTGATGAAAACTCTTCTCATCTCGCGGTGCAAAGAGTGTCATGTTTGGGATAGCACGCAGGAAGCTGATATCAAAAGCTCCCTGATGGGTCTCTCCATCTTCCCCTACTATTCCCGCTCTATCAAGTGCAAAAACAACTGGTAAATCCATAAGACAGGTATCATGGATCACCTGATCGTAAGCACGTTGCAGAAAAGTTGAGTAGATTGTACAAAAGGGTTTAAATCCCTCCTTTGCAAGTGCTGCCATACTTGTAACTGCGTGCTGTTCAGCGATTGCAACATCCCAAAAACGCGTCGGATACTTCTCAATAAGCTCACTAAGCCCTGTACCACTTGGCATTGCTGCTGTTGCACCGACAATCTTCTCATTTTTCTCACACAAAGAGAGCAGAGCCTCTGTATATATCTGCGTAGCAGACTTTGCAGAGGATTTTTTCTTGGAGTGTCCATCACTCAGCTCAAAAGGACCGACACCATGCCACTTCTCCTCTTTGCCTTCTGCTATCTCATACCCCTTGCCCTTAATAGTCTGGCAATGAATAAGCACAGGTTTTTTAAGTCCCTTTGCCGTCTCAAAGATATCTATGAGTTGCTCTAAATTATGTCCATCAACAGGTCCGATGTAATCTATACCCATCTCTTCAAACATAATACCCGGAGTAATGAGTTTTAGTCCCTCTTCCATCCGTTTAGCAAGGTAGTGTGCACCATCACCAAAGTTATCTACAAAACTCTCCGTTGTTTTTTTAAAACGCTGATAAAAAGGAGAAGCCATAGCTGAACTTAGCACTCTACTTAGCGCACCTATAGGCTTTGCTATGGACATCTCATTGTCATTTAAGATAATCACCATAGGATATTTTCTGTCCCCTAGTTCATTGAGTGCCTCATAGACCATTCCTGCCGTCATAGAGCCATCGCCTATCATGACAACAGGTATGCGACTCCCCTCTTCACCCTTAAGCGCTATCGCCTTTGCTGCACCGACACCCAAAGAGATAGAGGTAGAGCTATGCCCCGCGACAAAGTAGTCATGCTCACTCTCACTCGGTTTTGTATAACCACACAGACCATTAAACTCTCGTAAGCTATCAAAGGCTTCCCATCTATCTGTGAGGAGTTTATGCGCATAAGATTGATGGCTTACATCAAAAATAAAGGGGTCTTTTGTGCTGTCAAATACCTTATGCATCGCTACAATCAGTTCAGTAGCTCCCAAGGTAGAACTCAAATGTCCACCATTTTTACTCACTACTCTTAAAATCTCTTCGCGTATATCCTGACAGAGTGTTGTTAGTTCTTCTATGCTTTTATCTTTTATATTCATATATTTTACTTTTATTTTTCTATTCGCTTAATGCCGCAAGTTTTACTCGCTCAAATCGTTTGTTTATCTGTGCATCTATATTTCCTGCATCACTCATAACAACTACACCACCTTCACTTACAGCACTATCAGAGACGATAGTCACCTTCTCAAGGTTTCCTAGATGCTCAGAGAGCGCTCCATGATTTTTTGGATTGACCCGAAGTGTTATATTGGATGCACTCTGCAAATCTTTTATCAACTCATCTGAGAGGAGTTTTGCAATCTCGTTTGAATTATTACCAAGTTCTACCTTAACAACCTCTTGGGCGATATCAAGTGCCGCAGTAATTAATTCTTTTTTAATCCCTTCTAATGCACTCTCAAACTCTTTAGCAGAGTTATCTAGCTTACTTACAGAGTTTGCTAAAAGATTTAAACGCTCAGAGATATCTTGTTCTGCACTCTCTTTTGCCTGTGCTATTCCCGCTTGTAAGCCTTCATTGTAAGCCTCTTGGCGTACCTCTTTGAGTTTCTCTTCAAATTCTGCCTCTTTACTCTCAAGCTTCATCTGTAACTTTATAAAATTTGAAGACATCTCATCTGTCTTTTGCATCAAAGACTCGATAAGAGACTCTTTAGAACTTGAACTCAAAGCGCTGGTGTCTATCTCTGCTACTCTTTCTTGTTGAGTTGCGTCTGGAGCAAATCCCTCTTCTTTCTCACTCTTCACAGATTTACTAATATCATCACTATGTAAAACTTTAAAATTATAAGAGTTTACATTATGTGTTGCGAGTTTATCACTTGAAATTACTGTTGCCATGTTACTACTCTATCATCTCTTCAGTTGAACCCATCTGGATAGTTCCGGCTTCCGCAAGACTATTTACAACTTCAACTATTCTACGCTGCGCCGCCTCAACATCTTTCATCTTCACAGCACCAAGGAACTGCATCTCCTCTTCAAATGCTTCTCTAGCACGCTCACTCATAGCGGAGAAGAACTTCTCTTTAAGCTCCTCTGGTGCAGATTTGAGTGCAAGCATAAGATCTCCTTTATCCACCGCTTTAAGTGTCTCTGTAATAGCAGTCTTATCAAGGGTAACAATATCTTCAAAGGTAAACATCATCTCTTTGATGAGTGTTGCAAGCTCTTCATCCACCTGCTCAATATTTGCAAGAGTAGCCTTAGAACTCTTCACGCCAAGACGGTTAAATACATCCGCAACAGCGCGTGGTCCACCCACCTCAACTTTGTATGATGCAAGGGATTCAAGTTTTGATTCAAGAACAGCCGAGACACGCTTGATAACGGAAGGGGAGATATCTCCAAGTCTTGCCATACGCATAGCGACCTCACTTCGCAAATCATCTGGAAAATACTGTAGCGTATCTGCTGCTTCAGTTGCATCCATATGCGCCAAGATAAGTGCGATGGTTTGTGGATGTTCATTGACAATGAAGTCTGAGAGTTGCTGCGGCTTTATTTTAGAGAGATATGCAAAGTTTTGAGTATCTTGCATATTTTTACTGAGCTTATCTAAAACTTTTTTTGCTTCATCTGGTCCAAGTGTTCTATAGAGCAATTCACGCGCATACTCCATACCACCAGAAGTAAGATACTGACCAGATTGAAAGATGGCATGAAACTCCTCAAGTATAGCTGTTGCTACAGCTCTATCTACCGTTGTATTCATCGCTATATATTTAGAGATTTCCGTAATACTCTCAACATTCATAGCCGAGAATATAGCAGCAGTTGTCTCCTCGCCTAGTTGCAAAAGTAAAATAGCAATCTTCTCTGCAATACTCATCTCATCAAAAACAGCTTGTTGTTGTTGTGTTAGGTTTGACATCTCCTACCCCTTCTATTTACGATTGTGGCTTTTGCACAATAACTTCAGCCTCTTCACTCAAAAGAGCTTGCAGGAGCGATGCTATCTCTTCAGGTTGGTCTTCAGCCATATTTCTTACCTTCTCTAAGATAACTTCATACTTGAGTTCATCCTCATTGAAGTTATCGCCAACTCCAAGCTGATCTTCCACTTTTTTACGCATCTGCTGTACTTTTTCAACCAAATCTTCCTCTTCATCATCTTCAATATCTAAAACAGGCGTCTCAAGTTCCTCATCTTCACGAGAAATCTCAAGCATCTTATCAGCAAATGGAGAGATAACTTTTTTGTAAAGTATAAGAAGTAAAATTAGAACAAAGATATACTTAAAGAGTTCAGAGAATGGTGCTAAGTATGTTGCCATAAAACGCTTACTTTTTGTAACAGCATCGACTGCTGGCTCCGTTTTACTTCTATCAAACTGCAGATTTTGCACAGTTATCTGATCACCTCTTGCCTCATCAATGCCAATAGAGCGACTCACCAAAGATGTGAGTGCATCAATATCGCTTTGATTGAGTGCTACATACTCCATCTCTGTACTTTTCTTTCCATCTTTATCCACTTTTTGCTTATACTTTCCATCAACAACAACTGCTGCGGTAATGCGCTTAATACGAGCAAATTGACTCTTTGTAGTGCTAACTGTTTTTCCTACTTCATAATTAGTAGTCCCTGTATTTTTCTCATACTTCTCAGTTGTTTTTTTAGAACTCAATCCCTTTACCGGACCGATATTACTCACAGTTCCCGGCACACCACCAACCTGTTCAGGAGAAGCTCCTTCTCGCTTCTCCTCGCTTACCTGCTCACTACGCACAACATTTTCAGGGTCATAACTCTCACTCGTTGAGTTTTTGATGGAGAAGTCAAACTCCATGGTAACCTGTGCTACAACCTTATCTTTCCCGCCTACAAAAGGAGCTATCACACTCAAAATCTTATCTTGGCGCTTCTTCTCCTCTTTAAGTTTGTAGCGTTGCTGCACTACAGAGAGTTCACCCATTTGTGCCATTTCGTCTGCATCACCGAGAGTATTTCCATCGCTGCTTACAAGCATAACATTTTCGGGTGTTAGCCTTGGAACTGCAGCAGCAACTAGATTTTTAATTCCTCGAATCTGTTTAGATGAGAGGCTCATTCCCTCTCGAATCTCTATCATAACAGAAGCTGTTGGAGCAACTTCTTTAGAGACGAAGAGTGTCTCCTTTGGGAGTGCTAAACTTACTGTTGCACGCTCTATTGGGGAGAGTGCATTTATCGTTCTTGAGAGTTCCCCCTCTAATGCGCGCAGATGTTTAATCTTTTGGTCAAAACTGGTTGCACCAAACTCCTGCTTATCAAAAAGTTCAAATCCAACTCCGCCATCTTTTGGAATACCTAAAGCAGCGATATTGATACGCTCTTTATAGACAACTTTTTTTGGTACTTTTATAATGTTGTTCTCTTCTATCTTATAGGGAATACCATCTTTTTCAAGTTGTGCTATTACCTTTGATGCATCAGAGGATGTCAGGGAGTCAAAAAGGACTTCATAAGAACTTTTTTGTGTCTTGTTCCCTGTATATACAACCAAAAAAATCAAAAATGTAATAATCCCAATCACCGCAGCAGCGATAATCATCTTCTGCTGTTTACTCAGCTTGGCATATAAAACAACTAACTGTGAAAAGAGTACCTTAAAGTCCATTAAATTCCCATCTTACCTAGTTTAGAGTAGAGCTTCTATGAGTTCAAAAAAGCGACTGTTTTGTTCTGGTTTGCCCACAGTAACACGAATTGCATTCATTCCATACCCGCTTAAGTCTCTTACTATCATTCCTTGTTTTAAAAGCGCGTCAGCAATAGCCGTAGAGTTCTTAGGCTCTTCTAAAGAGAGTGTTACAAAGTTTGTATAGCTCTCAATTATAGCTATATTTTGCTTATTTGCAAATGACTTATAGCGCTCCATCTCCTCAAAATTGAGCTTTAAAGACTCCTCTACAAATTGCTCATCTTCGAGTGCTACTGAAGCCGCCTCAAGGGAGAGTGTTGTAATGTTAAAAGGTGGGCGTAGTTTATAGAGTTCTTTAATGATAGGAGCAGAGCTGATGCCATACCCTACTCGCATACCACCAAGTCCATACGCCTTTGAAAAAGTTCCTAAATAGATTACATTATCAAACCTCTCAACAAGCTCTTTAGGAGTAACTGCTTTTGCATCATCCTTGTAAGCTGCATACTCCATATAGGCACCATCAACTACCACTAAAGTATCACTATCTATCTTCTCTAAAAATTCTATCATCGCAGCCGCATCAATAGCATCACCCGTTGGATTATTTGGTGTACAGAGAAAAATTATATCTGGATTTTGACTCTTGTAGAGTGCATAAAATGCGTCCAAATCATGTTCTAGGGAGTCTGTTCTTATTATCTCAGCGCCCACATGTTTGGCATATATCTCATACATCGCAAAAGTTACACTATTGATAAGGATTTTTGAATTTTCATCTGCTTTTGCATGCATCACAAACTCTATAACCTGATCACTCCCACTACCGATAATGATATTTTTATCACTCACATCAAAACGCTTAGAGAGTCCCTCTTTGAGTTGCATCATACTATCATCAGGATAGAGTGCCATATTTGCAACAATGTCAACAACTGCCTTTTGCACCTTGGGAGAACAGCCGTTTGGATTCTCATTTGATGCAAGTTTTACTATATCTTGAGGCTCTATGCCAAACTCACGTACAACAAGTTCTATAGGCTTTCCTGCCTCATAGGTACTAATACTCTCTAGTTTTTTGTTAAATTTCACGATTCTCCCTTTACATAAGACCCTAACCAAGTCACTTCATTTGTATGTTTACTTAAAACTTTTTGCACGCGCGCCTCATCAATATGCCCATAAAAATCTATGTAGAACCAGTAATCAAATCCACCATCTTTATCTTTTGATGGACGAGACTCTATCTTGGAAAGGTTTATCTTTTGTGCATCAAAATCTTGTAAAAAGTGTACAAGCGCTCCTGCTTCTACTGCATCGTGGAGTCGTACCAAGATGGAAGTTTTATCATCACCGCTTACACCATTTTTAAAGTCACTCAGTATCACAAAGCGTGTCGCATTATCCGACTCATCTTCAATATTTTCAAAAAGAGTCGGTACACCATAGAGCTTTGCGGCAATGTGTGAGCAGATTGCTGCTGCATGGGGGTCTTCTGCAGCAAGAATAGCTGCTTTTGCAGTTGACTCTACAGGGATAAGCTCTACATTGGAGAAGCCATGTTCACTTAAAAACTCTCGACATTGACCAAAGCCTTTATCTTTTGAGTAAATTTTCGTAATCTCTTCGAGATGTTGCGCTTTTGTTGCAAAGGCAACATGGATTGGCATATAGAGTTCTGCTACTATCTTCATAGAAGATTTTGCAAGCAAATCAAGTGTTTCACCTACTATTCCATCGCGAGAGTTCTCAATGGGTACCACACCAAACTTTGCACGTTTTGACTCTAGGGTTTTAAAAACAGCCTCAATAGAGTTGAGGGAGAGATAGTCACTCATAGCCCCAAATCTACTCTCTGCTGCTTGGTGCGTGAAGCTTCCCTCTGGTCCGAGATAAGCTATGCGCTCTGGAAGTTCAAGATTTCGTGAAACTGCAAATATTTCAAGATAGATAGCCTCTATAGCACTTCTATTTAAGAGTCCATTCTCTTTTTTACTAAGCTCCACCAAACGCTCAATTATTGCCTTCTCCCGCTCAGGTCTGTAGATAGCGCCACCTGTATCATTTTTAATTTCACCAACTCTCTCAACAACCTTCATTCTTTTGTTTAAAAGTTCTAAAATTGCATCATCAATACTGTCTATTGTTTCTCTACAATCTTCTAAAGTCTGCCATATACTCTTCTTCATCATCTCTCCTTCTACCCTAATAGCCCTGCGTCAAGAATATCTTGCATATTTCTATAAACTGCATCGGGGCGTAGTGCAACATCTAAGAGGGGAACTATCTCCTCTTCACTCTTATACTTTCCACTCGTTACAAAAAGTGTCTTCATACCAAGCTCTTTGGCACCACCCAAATCACCTTTGACATCATCACTTATCATCGTTACATCTTTAAACGCTGCATCACTTTGCTGTGTTTGTAGCCTTTTGAGTGCTTCAGAATAAAATGCCAAACTTGGTTTTCCAACTACCTCATAGGAGGCACTTGTAGCAAACTCTAAGAGTTTTAAGACAGCACCCACTCCGGGATATCGTTTGTTATTTTTCGCATAGATAGAGGTCTCATGCATACCAACAAGAGAAGCACCAAAGAGTAAAAAGTCTATCATCTGTGCATACTCATCAGCACTAAAATCCTCTTTAATAGCAATAAGTAGAGTTTTTGGATTTTCAAAGTCGAGAGTGTAGCCCATAGCCTGTAGTGTTTTTAAAAACTCTGCTGCACCATAAGCAGCTACACCCTCTTTACTTACACGGGACTCTAAAAGCATCAACGGATCAAGGTAGTGTTCAAAATCAAATGAGAAACCTATACTCTGCAGATATTCATAAAAATCCTCTGATGCCTTTTTTGTATTGTTTGTAACGACCATATAGGGAGTATTTTTTGCGTTAAGCTCTTCAATGAACTCTCTACTCCCCTCTATCGGTGATTTATCTACATCGCTGATAAGTGTTCCCTGTACATCCAAAAAATACAAACTGCTACCCTAATCTTCTAAATACTCTTTCTCAAGAGCAATCAAATCTTCAAAACTCTCTCGTCTGCGAATAAGTCTATCTTCTCCACCACTCACAGCAACCTCTGCACTTCTACCACGTGTGTTGTAGTTGCTTCCCATACCAAAGCCATACGCCCCTGCACTATGCACCACAATCAAATCATTATGCTTGAGTTCAGGAAGAGGATAATCTTTTGCAAAGAAGTCTCCACTCTCACATACAGGCCCTACTATGTCCACAGGGCGCTTCTCGCCTATAGCCTCAGTAATCGCCTCTATCTTATGGTAGGCATTGTAAAGTGATGGGCGCAGAAGGTCATTCATCGCTCCATCAACTACTACAAACTTTTTTGCTCCATTTTGCTTCTCATAAAGCACTTTAGATATAAAATAACCTGCATTTGCAGTTAAAAAACGACCCGGTTCACACAAAATAGTCAAATCAAGTCCCTTGAGTGTCCCTAAAATCGCTTGAGCATAATCATATGGCTCTATAGTCGTCTCATCATCATACTTGATACCAAGCCCGCCACCGATATCAAAAAACTTCAGCTCGATTTTAATACTCTCCAAAGAACGAACCAAATCCGCCACAATCTCAGCAGATTCGCGGATAGGATCAAGCTCTGTAAGTTGTGAACCTATATGAAAGTGAATGCCTACGGGATCTAAAAACTCAGAGTTATTTGCTTTGATATACATTCGCTTTGCCGTCCCTAAATCAACACCAAATTTATTATCATGCAGACCTGTTGAGATGTAGGGGTGTGTTTTGGGGTCGATGTTAGGGTTAACACGGATACTGATTCGAGAGACTTTTCCAAGCTCTTTTGCTATCATCTCCACCCGACCAAGTTCTGCATCACTCTCAACATTGATGTATAAAATATCTCGCTCTATCGCCTCACGAATCTCATCATCACTCTTGCCTACACCAGAGAAGATAATCTTGTAAGCAGGGATGCCAGCCAAAGCAGCACG
>JALWSY010000018.1 GCA_027083035.1 Sulfurimonas sp.
AGCGTAATGATTTGCTTGATATCTGGCAGTTTCCTCAAGGCGGCATAGACAATGGGGAAGAGGTGAAAGAGGCACTTTTTCGTGAGATGGAAGAGGAGATAGGGAGTCGGGATGCAGAGATTATTGCTGAGTATCCGGAGTGGATTTCGTATGATTTTCCTTCAAAAATAGCGGAGAAAATGAAGCCCTACAAAGGGCAGACCCAACGCTATTTTTTAGTGAAACTTGCAAAAGATGCAAAGATAGACCTTGCTACAAAACACCCTGAGTTTATAAACTACAAGTTTGTAGGTGTGGATGAGGTGCTAAATCATACAGCACACTTTAAAAAACCGGTGTATGAGAAAGTGTTAAATTATTTTAAAGATGAGGGACTCCTTTAGATGTTGATAGTTCAAAAGTTTGGTGGAACAA
Organism: Sulfurimonas sp.; assembly: GCA_027083035.1. GTDB lineage: Bacteria > Campylobacterota > Campylobacteria > Campylobacterales > Sulfurimonadaceae > Sulfurimonas. The sequence continues at coordinate 415 of JALWSY010000018.1, forward strand.
GTGTAGGTGATTTGGAGCGTATTCAAAATGTTGCAAATCGTGTGAGTGAGAGTAAAAAAGCGGGTAATGATGTTGTAGTTGTTGTTTCAGCGATGAGTGGAGAGACAAATAAACTAGTAGGATACGCTGAGCACTTTTCAAAAAACCCAGCACAAGCGGAGATGGATATGCTGCTAAGTGCCGGAGAGCGTGTAACGGCATCGCTTCTTTCAATCGCACTTCAGGAGATGGGACATGATGCAACTGCAATGACAGGGCGCAAAGCGGGAATTGTAACTGATAAACACCATACAAAAGCACGCATCGAAGAGATAAACCCTGAGGTGATGCAGGCTGCTCTCGCAGAGGGAAAGATAGTGGTTGTTGCAGGTTTTCAGGGTGTAAATGAGCATGGTGATGTCACAACACTTGGACGCGGGGGAAGTGATCTCTCTGCTGTGGCTATTGCGGGAGCATTGAAGGCTGATTTGTGTGAGATATATACGGATGTAAGTGGTATCTACACAACAGATCCACGCATCGAGCCAAAAGCAAGAAAGTTAGAGAAAATCTCTTATGATGAGATGTTAGAACTTGCTTCACTTGGCGCAAAAGTGTTGCAAAATCGCTCAGTAGAGATGGCGAAAAAACTCAATGTAAACTTAGTTACAAGAACAAGCTTTTCAAATGAAGAGGGAACATTAATTACAAAGGAAGAAAATATTATGGAAGCACCATTAGTAAGCGGCATCGCACTCGATAGAAACCAGGCAAGAATCTCACTTATGGGCGTAAAAGATAGACCGGGTATCGCTTCTGATATCTTTAACAAACTCGCAGAGTCTGAAGTAAATGTAGATATGATTATTCAAAACAAAGCACATGATGGAGCGACAAATATCGACTTTACAGTACCTGTAGGGGATTTACATGATGCAAAAGCAGTTGTAGATACTTTTGTGCAAGATGGAGAGATTGATGATGACTCTTACAATGAAGACATCTGTAAAGTCTCTGTTGTGGGTGTTGGTATGAGAAGTCACACAGGTGTTGCAGCCAGAGCTTTTTCAACAATGGCTGAAAATAACATCAACATAAATATGATTTCAACTTCAGAGATTAAAGTCTCTATGGTGATTGATGAGAAGTATGCAGAGCTTGCTGTTCGTGGACTTCATGAAACATACCAGTTAGATAAGTAGAGTCTGGATGCCTCACTCTGAGAGATTAGACTTTGCTCAATGGAGCTTAGATGCCATACGAGAAGAGGGTGGAAGTCTCAGTTGGCTTGAAGAGCAGCGTTTTGAGTGGTCTAAGACGACTGCTTATGCTCTTGAGCAGATTTTGCAGGGAAGAAGTGTAGTGCTTATTACCGATGAAAAGCGAAAATGGCTTGAAGAGTATATCCTCTCCTCTATAAACACAGCGACGATGGAGAGACCGCTTATCCCCATTGTCAGTATAGATGCACTCTCTGTACACTACAACCATATCAGCGGGGGAGAGATGATTGATATCGTTGATGATATGATATCACTCTCTTTTAAAGATGAGTATTTCTTTTGGTATATTGGAAAGGGTGAGGATAAGCGCTCAGACATAGCCAAAAGAAAAGACAACAGCTACTTTTGGATCTTTGATGAGGATTTTAACAATGCGTTTCGGCTCAAATCCTATGATAAAGATTTAGATATCAAACTACTGCAACTCTACAGACTCTTTGATGCATCGCTGAGTGCTACTATGTTTGGGGAAGTTGATGCAAGCTCCTGAGACTATTAAGGGGCATATTATAATCT
>JALWSY010000019.1 GCA_027083035.1 Sulfurimonas sp.
ATAAGAGAGATATTTTTTTCAAATATAAGTACCTTATCGCTTGTGCCAAACTCTTTTGGTTCTAGTTTTTTGTTTGTAAATACAGCCTCAAAATGCTCAATAGGCGTGAACTTTTTGAGTCTGTAGTTGATTTTTAAATTTTTGAAAAGATTGAGCAGCGTCTCTAAGTAAGGCATAAAAAATGGAGAGATGAGTTGACGCTCATAAAATGTGTTATCAAAAATAAAAGAGGTCTCAAAGAGTGTCTGCTCTACAATATCTATCTTTTCATGATGGCTATTATTTAGTTTTATGCTTTTTGCAAAGATATTTGAATCTGTTAGAGTTGGGGAGTAGAGGATAACTGACGCTGCATCAAGATGCCACAGTTTATGAAAGTTCTCTTTTATCGAACTTGAGACAACGACAAAAGAGGACTCTGTCATAATTTGAAGTGCTAGCTCAATAACAATATCATTTGTTTCATATATTTGACTATTTGTATCTATGAGCTTAAAACGCAGTAGCCGAGCAAGGGCATCTTCAAGATTCGCAACTTTTATCCATGCAATCTCGCTGTCGCTAATCTGTGTCGGTTTGCAAAAGACAATGCCATAAGCACCATTTAAAATGGCCTCTTCAATACCCTCCTCATCAAAAGCCATAAAGAGATCTCCTCTCTTCACACTCTTTGCATCAAGAGTAACAGTTGTAAAACTACTTACAAACGGAGTGCTTACCAACTCTCCATGTGTAAGTGCGAGGACATTTTCAAGTCTCATCCAATCGGTGTGCCTGCCTTTTTCGGTTTCTCTGGTCTTACCAAACATAATCCATCTTCATCTTTGGCAGCAAGAAGCATTCCTTCAGACATAATTCCCATCAGTTTTGCAGGCTTGAGGTTTGCAACGACACAGACCTGTGTATCTACAAGTGACTCTGCAGAGTAAAACTCTTTTATCCCTGCAACTATCTGGCGTGTATCATTTTCACCAAGACTTACCTGCAGTTTGAGTAGTTTTTTACTTTTTGGAACTTCCTCAGCCTCTAAAACTGTACCGACTTTGAGAGATGTTTCAAAAAACTGACCAATTTCAATGAGGTTATCATCAAAATCTGCTCTAGACTCATACTTCTCTTTTTTCTTTTCTGCTTTTTCCTCTTTCTTTGGAGGATTTGGCTCTGCTTTTGGTGCTTCTTGCATCAAAGGCTCCTCCACACGAGGGAAGAGTGGTGGTACTTTTTTAATAGTGAAAGTTTGCAGTAGTTTTTTCTCTACTACTAAATCATTGTAACTTGCTGTATTTATCTCAAAACTAAGGCCATCAGCGATAGTCTCTGTTGTACTAGGCATAACAGGAGAGAGCATAATTGCCGCTTTTGCCAAGATGTTTGCTACAAGTGCAACTGTTGCAAGTGCTTCCTCTTTTTGTCCATTTTTTATCTTTACCCACGGTTCATGCTCTGTGATAGCTGTATTTCCAATGGAGAAGAGTTTCCAGAGTTCCTCAAGATATCTGTGTGTCTGCATCTCCTGCATAAATCCATCAAGGGAGTCTAAAACTTTGTTCATTGCTTCAAGCTCTTTGGCATGATACTTTGCAACATCACTACTCTCTATAACAAAGTCAGAGTATTTGCCACTCATACCGATGATGCGGTTTAAGAGATTTCCAAGATCATTACTCAACTCTGAGTTGATTCTATCAATAAATGCGCGTTGAGAGAAGTCACCATCTTGTCCAAAAGGAACCTCGCGCAGCATAAAGTAGCGAAGATTCTCTACTCCATACGCATCTGCTACCTCTTTTGGAGAGACAACATTGCCTTTAGATTTACTCATCTTCTCACCATCGCGAGTCCACCAACCGTGTGCACCAATACTTTTTGGTAGTGGCAGATCAAGACTCATCAAAAATGCCGGCCAATAAATCGCATGAAAACGGAGGATATCTTTTCCAACAAAGTGTGTAGATGCTGGCCAGAAGTGCATATTTTCTTCCTTACCACCATATCCAAGTGCTGTGACATAGTTAAGCAAAGCATCAAGCCAGACATACATAACATGCTTATCATCATGCAGACTTTCAGGCATCTTCACACCCCAAGTAAATGATGTACGCGTTACAGAGAGGTCGCGAAGCCCACCTTTTACAAAGTTCTTTACCTCATTTGCACGAGAACGGGGCATTATAAAATCAGGATTCTCTTCATAATGTTTTAAGAGTTTATCTTCATACTCAGAGAGTTTGAAAAAGTAACTCTCCTCTTTAACAACACTTGTCGTTCGTCCACAATCAGGACAAAATTCACCATCTACAAGCTGTGTTTCAGGAAAAAAGGTCTCACAGCTCACACAGTAATGCCCCTCATAAAAATCTTTGTAGATATCACCTTTGTCAAACATCTTTAAAAATGCTTTTTGTACTCCAGCCATATGCTCTGCATCAGTAGTACGAATAAACTTGTTATAAGAGATCTCAAACTCATCCCAAAGATTTTTAAAAGTAGCACTTATCTCATCTGCAAACTCTTGCGTTGGCTTGCCATTTTTTTGTGCAGACTCCTCTATCTTCTGACCATGTTCATCTGTTCCAGTTAAAAAGAAAGTCTCTTCACCTTTAAGTCTCTCATAGCGTGCTGTAGTGTCAGCAATAAAAGTAGTGTAAGCATGACCAATATGTGCTTCACCATTTACATAGTATATCGGTGTTGTAATATATTTACTCAATGTATTTATCCTGTATTAAATATAGTGTTGCTATTTTATCTAAATAGGCTTAAAACTCAAACCCACCCGTATCGCCCTTAGACATTGAGTTGTAAACAGCTTTTACATACTCACTCCGTAGGTCACATACAAGGTAAGACTCACAAAGGCTACAGCTATTGTACCCTTTGTCCTGCTGACACTTTTGAAGTTTTTGTAACATCTCCTCTAAAAAAAGCTCAAACTTGTCCTTTGCTTCGTTATGCATTTTTTGCATAGACCTCTTTTACACGATTTGTCTCATAGTTTGAACCAAAAAAGCAGATAGCAGTATCATGAATATGTCCATACCCAAGACTCAGTAGTCTCTGCTGCCCATCTATCGCCTCGCCACCCGACTTTTCATATATGTAGGCAAAAGGGAAAACCTCAAAGAGACGGCGCAGTTTTCCTTCTGGTTTATCACTTGTTCCCGGGTAGGAGAAGAGACCGCCCCCCTTAAGTAAAATCTGATGCAGATCAGGTACCATGCCGCCTGAGTAGCGCAGACGATACCCCTCAGCAAAAAAACCATCTATCATCTCTTTATGATAAGCTGCCCAGTTTTGCTGTGTGCCACCCGGAGCCATCAGCTTCCCTTTCTCATTTAAGCGTATCTCTTTTACAAACTCAAAATCACCACCTTGAAGAAGGTAGAGTTTTGTTTTATTTTCAGCAAAGACCATCTCTACACGCGGTCCATAGACTACATAACAGGCTGCAACCATCTTCTCTGAGCCAAATCCACCCTTGTAGATTCCAAAGATACTTCCAACACTCAAGTTTACATCTACTAAAGAGGAGCCATCAAGTGGATCATACGCTATAAAGTACGCTCCATCTTCATGGAGTAACTCTTCATGCGTCTTCTCTTCACTTGCAATAGTATGAATGGAGTTTACTTTTGAGAACTCCTCTTCAATAATCATATCACATCTGATATCAAGCTCAAGTTGTGTCTCTCCTGAGCTGTTTTCTTGTTGTGAATAACCTATATCTTTTACATCTATGGCCTCTTTAATTCTCTTTGCACTTCTCTGTATTGCATCAAATATATCTCTCATTTATCTTCCTTTATTAAACTTTTTTTGCATTTTTTAAAATCCACGATATAACTGCGTCTGTATCATTTAAATCTAAAATATCTACTTCTTGTGGTAATTCATATTTTTTAGTATCAATACTCTCATCAATAGCTAAGGCATTCATGTAGGGAAAATAGTCCTTATCTAAAGAGTCTCTAAATATACTTATTCGAGGAAGTGGCAAGTTCTTGAGTCCTTCAACTAAAAGAACATCAAAACTATCAAAAAGCCGAATCATATCATCAAGTTCTGAGCTCTTTTGCGAGAAGTAGGTAGTACGATTTGGGGAGGTAACAATAACCTCTGCACCCGTATCACTAAACTTGTAACTATCCTTTCCTTCGACATCAAAACGGGCTTTATCTTTAGGGTCATGCTTTATAATGGCAACTTCAAGATTGTACTCATGAATGAGTTTTCTTGCAACTTTCAAAATAAGAGTCGTCTTACCGCTGTTAGATGGACCGGTAAAAGCAACCGCTAATCTCTTTTTCAATATAAAATTCCTCTTCAAGCCAAATTTTAAGTGATTATACAAAAGAAGAGTTTAAATAAGATATAATTCATCCTCAATTCGAGGAGAAAAATGAAAACTTATTTTCTAGCAGCAATTTTTTTATTACTATCTTTAGGATGTTCACAGCATAATGCTTTTTCTGACTTTCAACTTTCAAAAGAGCAATCTAAGAGTGAAGACTCTATCTTAAGTGCAAAAATCATCTCAAAGGGAAAAGTAGATGGGGTGATAAGCGCACTCTACCTAAACAATATATACCCTCAAAGATTTCAAGATGGTGAGTACTTTTATGTGGTTCTCTATACAAAAGAGGAGAGGGAATTTACTTTTTACTTAAACAAGAAAAAAGCACTCTACGCAGAAGTGCTACTCACTAACAATAGATTCTCTCATCTTATAAATACAGAGAGTGTATGGAAAAAATATTTTCTGCTTCACTTTGCAAAGCAAAAAAGTAAACAGCTCAATCTCTGGGCAGAGTCTGCTCAGAGTCGCTCTGGGAAAATGCTCTTTAAAAAAGAGGATTAAGAGACCATTCTTGCAATTGAGCTAAAAAGCAAGGAGATAATTATAGTGAGGACTTGTAGCCCAATAATAAGCACAAGTGGGGCAATGTCAAGCCCATTAAAGTTTGTTCTCATATATCTTCTTAAGTAAGCATATGCAGGGTTTGTCACTCTGTAGAGAAACTGAACAATCGGGTTGTAGGGGTCTGGATTTACAAAGCTTAAAAGCGCCGCAATAATCAAAACCCAAATATAAACATTAATAAGACCATTTATAAGTCCGCCAAGCTGAATAATCGCCATACCTAAATCCATCATTTTACAATCTCTCCTATGTAGTTTTTAAGGTGTTTATATATCTCTGCTAACTCAGGACCCTCTTGTGCATTAGTGAGTAACAAACGAAGGGCTTGAAAAAATTCCTCTTCTTTGAGTGCAGACTCTTTCATAGTATAACTTATAAATGCTTCATAAGATTCAAAGTAGGGTGCTTTTTGTATCACATCACTTAAGATAGCTGCATTTTTTGCAAATAAATCAGGAATTACTCGCTCTGAGAAAATTGGGGCTATTCTTGCCTTTAGTTCTCTTGTGGTATTTACTCCCTCATTGAGATAAATACGTGCTAACTCCCCAACCTCTGCATCTGCAAAACCTACATATCTTGAGAGTTCTTTTGCATCTAAATTTTTCAGATGCTCTTGGTTGATGTGCTTTAAAATCTCTTTGTCAAATTGGGCAGGGGAGAGTGAGAGGGATTTGAGATCAAACCACTCTAGGGCATCTTCTAGTTCAAAAATCTCTTTTTCGATACTGTTTCCAGCTGATATTAAATAATTTGATATTGCTTCAGGGAGATATCCCTCTTTTAAAAGCTCTTTTATAGTTACTCTCTCGCTACAGAGCAGGGCAGGTATATGCGCATACTCTATCTTTTTGTCATAACTCAATGATGCTCGAATATGCTCCTCTTTTGGCGCATTCTCAATCTCTTTAGCATCAGTAATGACTAAAGAGATATCACTAAGCATATCATCAACTGCAGTAGCAAAAGTATGTGTAGGTATTTTTTGTTGCGTCATTATGACAAAGCTATCTACACTATCGGCACTAAAAGTCATATCACCCCTGACTCTATCATGCACAACAATAGGTGCATCAGGTCTTACTATACGCACAGTAAAAGGGTTTGTGTTATCTATGACTAACTCTGCAGGAAGATTTCTACAGGCATCATCATATCTGTACTCCTCGCCTGCAGCCTCCGCCTCAGCCTTTTTTTTCTCTAACCAAGCATCAGAGCAAAAACAGCTAAAGGCTCGCTTCTCATGAAGAAGTTGTAGAGCCATAGCAGAGTGAAAACGAACATTTTGGCTTTGATAGATAACTTGGGAGTATTTGATGTTAAAAAGATCGAGTGTATCGAGTATCTCCTGATCTCTCTTCTCTACATTTTTCTCTTTGTCGCTATCTTCGATGCGTACTATCATATCTTCACCATTTTGCTGTGCAACTATATAATTAAAAAGAGCAAAACGAAGTGTGTTTATATCCATCTCTTCTATTGGAGCTGATCTAATTCTTAGCATATATAAAATTCCTTATGAAGAGAGCTGTTGTAGCTTCTGTGCTACTAGATCATTGACTATTTTAGGGTTTGCTTTACCACCTGTCGCTTTAAGCACTTGACCGACAAAAAATCCTAGCAGTTTAGTGTTGCCTGCTTTAAATTTTTCGATATTATCTGGATTTTTTGCGATAACTTCATCAATGATAGGTGCGATTATCTTAGGATCACTTATCTGAACAAGTCCCTTTTCCTTAACAATTTGCGCTGGATTTTTCCCAGACTTTGCCATTGCTTCAAAAACCTGCTTTGCAATCTTGTTGGAGATAGTTGCATCATCAATCATCTTCACAAGCTCTGCAATCTGCTGAGGCGTAAAAGGCAGAGCCTCTCTTGCTACCTGTTTCATCTCTCTTGCTACTTCATTAGTGATGATATTGGCAAGATTTACAGGACTAAAGAGTGCAGTAAGTGCCTCTTCATAAAAAGAGGAGAGGTTTACATCACGAGCAAGAGTGTTAGCTACTTCGCTGTTGAGTTTATGCTCCTCTTGATACTTCACAAAGAGTGCCTCTTCCTCTGCACTCATAGGTGCCACTTCGCCATCTATCTGTACTTTTTTCTCTTTTACTTTTGGTTGATTCTGCTCTTTTTTGGTTGTTTTTTTACTCCAAGAGTCTTTGAGACCAACTATCTTGTTAAAGACCGGTTTTGTATCGCTATAGTCTATAGGATCAGCATAGAAGTACCCCTTTCGCTCAAACTGAAATCTCTCATCTGGCTTTTGGGTAATAACGGCTGGCTCTATAAGTGCATCTGTAATAATCTCTAAAGAGTTAGGATTTAGATCCTCTACGCCCTCCGGCATCTCTGCTGAGAAGAGTCTATCATAGAGTCTCACTTCCACTCTTTTTGCCTCAGCAGCACTTACCCAGTGAATAGCACTCTTTACTTTAATGCCGCTCGTATCAGAACCACTTTTAGACTCAGGAAAATACTCTACTTTCAGCTCAACAATCTCTCCAGCTTCATCTTTTATAACCTCTTTAAGGGCAATTATATAGCCATGTTTGAGTCTCACAGGTTGCTTTGGTGTCAAGCGGAAATACCCCTTTGGCGGATTCTCTTCAAAATCATCACGCTCAATGTAAAGCTCAGAAGAGAATGGAAGCTTTCTTGTTCCCTCTTTAGGAACATCCTCAGGGTAGTATGATGCATCTAACTCTTCAGAGCCTTCATAGTTGACTATTGTGACTTTAAGAGGATTGAAGACACACATCACACGAGGTACTTTTTTGTTTAAGTCATCTCTGATACAAAACTCAAGTTGTGAGACATCAACTACAGAGTTTGCCTTTGCGATGCCAACCTGATCACAAAAGGCTAAGATAGACTCCGGAGTATATCCCTTTCTTCTGTACCCGGCGATGGTAGGCATACGAGGATCATCCCAGCCACTTACATAGTTTCCTTCAACAAGTTCTAAAAGCTTTCTTTTGCTCATAACTGTATAGTTGATATTCAGTCTTGCAAACTCATACTGGTAGGGGCGGGGTGGTTCAAGTTCGAGTTCTTCAAGTACCCAGTTGTAAATATCGCGGTTATTTTCAAACTCCAGAGTACAGATAGAGTGAGAAACACCCTCGATATAATCTGAGAGACAGTGTGCGAAATCATACATAGGGTAGATACACCACTCACTACCAGATCTGAAGTGTTCAGCATGACGAATACGGTAGAGGAGGGGGTCTCGCATTTTCATATTAGCCGCAGACATATCTATCTTTGCTCGCAGCACATGTTCCCCATCTTTAAACTCACCATTTTTCATGCGTTCAAAAAGATCTAAATTCTCTTCGATACTACGCTGTGCATATTTACTACGCTTTCCAGCCTCAGTTACTGTACCACGATACTCACGCATCTCCTCTTCATTGAGACTATCTACATAGGCTTTGCCCATCTTGATAAGTTTGATGGCGTACTCATAAATTTTAGGAAAATAATCAGAGGTGTGGTAAATTGTATCTCCCCAGTCATATCCAAGCCACTTGACTGCATCTTCAAGTGCTTCGACATATTTTGTATCCTCTTTTGTAGGGTTGGTGTCATCCATTCGTAAGTTACAGTGTCCATTGTAATCACGAGCGATACCAAAGTTGATAAAAATAGATTTTGCGTGTCCAATATGCGGGAAGCCATTAGGCTCTGGAGGAAATCGTGTTACTACCTCTTGACACTTTCCTGATTGTAAATCCTTCTCAACTAT
>JALWSY010000020.1 GCA_027083035.1 Sulfurimonas sp.
GTTTGAGTTTTCCTGCAGGGTTTTTCTCTCGTGGATGCCTCTCTCGTGAATACTCCATCTGAATTAACCCAACTTCTTGGAGATATTGGAGAGCAGCACCTCCATTTCCATTGCCTAGACCTGCTCGTTTAAAGGCAGAGAAGATACGCCTGTCTCCAACAGCTAGTGCCTGTAGCAGACGTTTGTTTTCAGGGGTGTTTGCTGTGAGTGTTTTGAGTTTATGATGCAGAAGTTCAAAGTTTTCAAGGATAATGCTTTGTACGAGTTCTTTTATAGGTCGTGAGGTGTCAATATCCCATCCAAGACCACCAAAGACAGCGAAGTAGGAAATCTGTATCTCCATATCGCTTGGATAGTTTCTAAAGTAAAATGAACGAAACTGCTCTATGAGTTTGAGGCTTTTCACTATTTTGCACCTACTTTGAGCAGTACAACTTTGATGGTTTTAAGCAGTATCACAAAGTCACCCCAAAGCGACCAGTTTTGAATGTACCAGCTATCAAGCTCGACACGCTCACTAAAGCTTAGATTATTGCGACCACTTACCTGCCAGAGTCCTGTAATACCCGGTTTTACTTTGAGGATGATTTTTGCGTACTCTTCGCCGATTTTTTTCTTTTCACTCAGCATATAGGGGCGTGGACCGATGAGGTTCATCTTTCCTTGGATAATGTTATAGAACTGAGGAAACTCGTCAAGCGAGGTTTTGCGTAAAAAGTTACCCACTCTTGTGATGCGCGGATCATTTTTATATTTGTGGTACTTTGCGTAGTAAGTGACTTCCTCTGGATGTTTTAAGAGGTACTCTTTAAGGAGGGTGTCTCCGGAGCTGTACATCGTTCGGTATTTGTAGCAACTAAAAGGTTTTGCATCTTTACCAAGCCTTTTTTGTTTAAAGATTATAGGGCCTGTTGAGTCGAGTTTTATCGCTAAAGAGATAAAAAGGTGTAAAAAGAGGGCAAAAGGGAAAATCAGCAGGGTAATTATTTTTTCAAAAAAGTATTTGATAAAGATATTTTTATAGTTGAGAAGTCTGTTCTCTATGTGAATGGCAGAGAGACGGATGTTTGAGTAGTCCATGATGGTAGCGTGTGAGAAATCAAGATGGCTCATGTAGGGGATAACGTAGATATCTTTCGTTTTATGCGCATACTGCTGGATAATCTTCTCTAAGGTATTAGTTTCATAACTTTTTGAGTTGATGATGACCATGTCATAGTTCTGTGTGACATTTTTAAAACCAAAGTACCAATTCTCTTCTAACTCATGAGTTATTTTTTGCTTCTGTACACCCTCTGCGACAACATGGACTCCCTGCTTGAAAATATCAAAGGAAAAAATGACTTTTTTAGAGATGCGTTTGAAAAATGGAACGATAAAGAGTGCGACTAAAAAAAAGAGAATAATAAAAGTACGAGAATACTCATCAGACATTTTTGTAAGTGTTATAACTGTAAAAACTGCAAGAAATGAGAAGAAAAGCGCTTTGTAAATACGCTTTAAATCACCCCAGAAATCATGCCGTACAAAGTAGATTTTCTCAATTATCAGCGTAGAGAGAGATATAATGATAATCCAGTAGTATTTACTGATGTCTGAGATGTCAAAAAAAGGTAGATAGGCATTAAGATAACCCTCTCTTATCAGTATCGCAACTTTTAATGTAGTAAAGAGTGCAAGTGTATCCACACTAAGCAGTAGGAAAAAAAGGAGATACTGAGATATATCAAAGTTACTGATTTTCATAAGAGAGATTATACTTTAATATAATCTCATTTTTTATTAATCCAGCCATATTTATTAAAAAAAGTAACTGCTGATTTTATATGCCATAATAGGAGTGTCAGGTTTTTAGAGGAACCTTTTCTATGTTCATGGTAGATTTGAAAATGTGGATTTATGACTGTTTTTCCAAATTTTTTTGCGCGTAAAAAGATATCTACATCCTCCATATACATAAAAAAAGCTGCATCAAAACCCTCAAGTTGAGTATATACTTCACTTTGGAAAAGAAAAAAACAGCCATGAGCAAAAGGAATCTCTTCAATCTCTGTGAAATTGTGATTGCTGTAGGAGTCTTCTGCTATGAAATCATCAAACATACCTCGTATATTGAGACGGCGTTTGAGCAGGGTAAGAGGAGAGGGGATATTGCGTATAGTGTGTTGTTTTGTCCCATCTGTATTAAAAACTTCAGGAACAGAGAGCGCAATATCTTTGTTATGAAACATCCACTCTAACATCTCTTTGATTTCTAGTGCATCAAAATAGATGTCAGGATTTAAGACGAGGTTTAGGTCTGAAGGGTTAGAGAAGTTTTTGAGTGCAAGATTATGACCAGCACCAAAGCCTAGGTTTTTGTCTGTATGCATATAGCGTGTGTTTTGAAAAGATCTACAAAAATCCTCAAGAGTATTTTGTTCAGAGTTATCTACAATAATAAGCTCTTTTTCGTAGGGAATATTTAAAAAACTCTCTACCGCTCTTTGAAGTGTTTTTTTATCTTCATTATAGATAACGATACTTGCATTGATGCGCATCATATATTTACCAAAAGTCCTATATTTCGTATAAATCCATGTTTAAAGAGTTTATACTTTATTATTATAGCTCTTTTTTGGAGAAAAGATTTGGAATTGATATCTCTAAAGTCTTGGAGCATTTGTATTGTGTCTGCATCAAGCTTATCTTTGTAACGCTCTAAAAAAAGAGAGGCTTGTATGATATTTTTTTGCAATATATCTTTTTTAAAAAATCTCTGAACAATATAGCGAAGAGTGAAACCCTTTGCTCCAATAGTATTATCTGTATGCTGTCTGTAGAGCATAGTTGCATTATAAAGAGGAACAACCTTGCCAAACTGACTTGCCACCAGAGCAAGCCACCAATCATGCATAGTTACATCTGGATGAATAGGAAGGGCAATCTCTAAAAGAGTTCTATTTATCATCGTAGTGCATCCTGTTACACTATTTTGAATAAGGAGTTGATGCAAGGCATTTTTTGCTGGGTCTATCTTCATATAGTTCCAAAATGAGCTATGTAGAGGTTGTAGTTTTGCATCAACAACTTGTAAGTCGGTATGGACGAGTAGAGGTGTGTTTGGATATTGCAAGGAAAGGTTTTGCATCATATCCATACTCTTCTGCACTTTATCCTCTAGCCAAATATCATCTTGATCACAAAGCATAAAGTAGTTATATTTTTTGAGCCTCAAAACATACTCAAGCAAAATAGAAAAATTCTCTTGTGCTGAGGAGGAGTTCTTCTCATCTTGTATAATGGTAAGAAAAGATTCATACTCTTTTAAAATAGCTAAAGTAGCATCCTCAGAACCATCATCTCTAACAAATATATCAAATGCTTTATAACTTTGGTTTAGAAGTGAATCTAGTTGCTCTTTGAGGTAGCGTTCACCGTTAAAGGTGGCTAAGCAGATGGCTATCATGAAATGTCTGTTTTTATTTCTGTGGTCGATATACCCTCTGTTCGAGGTAGGTAGATAACTTCACAATACTCTTTGAGAAAGTCAAACTCTCCCTCCCAATCATCACCCATAACGAAGGTATCTACCTTGTATTTTTGTATATCTTCTATCTTTTGTTCCCAACTATTTTCTGCTATAACCATATCTACATAGCAAATAGCTTCCACAACTGTTTTTCTATTTTCATAATTCAGAAGAGAAGATTTATGCTTTCCTCTGTTAAATGCATCAGAAGAGACCGCTACGATAAGCTTATCTCCTAAATCTTTGGCTCTTTTTAAAAGATTAATATGCCCTATATGCAGTATGTCAAATGTACCGTAGGTAATAACTGTTTTCACTCTGCTTCCTTCAAATCTTCTTCCACTCTCTCTATAAGTCGTTGTGCATTATTTGCATCAAGGTAATCAAAAAAAAGTTTTTGTTTGAACTTATAGGATTTTTCATCTATCGTACTCTCTTTTTGAATCAATTTTTGAATCTCTTCAAAGAGTGTATCGAAATCTTTACAGATATTGCCGGCAAAGGCAAACTCTAAATCATAAAAAAGACCTCTTTCATGTTTTGAGTACTCTTCATAGTCGTAAGCAAAACTTATCATTGGCTTTCCTGTAAGCATAAAGTCAATAAAGCAGCTTGAATAATCTGTTATGAGTATATCAGCTTTTCTATATAAAACTTCTATATTTGGAAAATATTTTGCTCCAACATCAATGACAGAAGTGCTTTTTAGCTCTTTATTATAAGAGTGTACTTTATCGGCCATATGTTCACGAATACCTAGCACAATATTGTGCTTTTGTAAATAGGATGTTAAAATCTCTTTTTGTTGTGGTGTAAAGTGGTAGTATGCCTTGGCTTGAGCATTTCTAAATGTTGGGGCATAAAGAATAAACACTCTACTTTTTAATAATCTTTCTAGTTCTTTTATTTCCTCTTGCAAATCTTCTGGGAGAAGCTTCTCCTTTTTGAGTATAAAGTCATTACGGGGAAGTCCTGTAACCCATATATCATTGTATGTTAATGGATAAAAAGCTACTGTCATTGCCATTCTGTCTATAGAAGATGATGCAATAACTGCGTGACACTTTGCATGCTCTGTAGTAATGAGTTTTTGTTTATCCTGCAGATCTAATGATGCCATGCCTATGCGCTTGAGAGGAATACCATGCCATAAGTTTATAAATTTGTGTTTTTTAGGATTTAAAGGGTAGGGGGTATTCTCCCTTGGAGAGTGCTTAATAAATATAACAGCAGATACTAAAAGAAGCTCCTGACCTTCCCTGCTATGAAGAGGGACAATAGTTACATTATTGCCGTTTACTCCAATATGTTTACTTCTAATAAGGATTACTTTTTTTATATCTGGGTTGTCTTTTACTGCTTCAAAAACAGCTCTATCATTACCGCTGAGGTTATGATCATATGCACAGACAGGAAAAACCCAACAGTTTTGCTTTACTACTCCACTTTTTTCTCGTTTTTCAAACTCGTTGTAGCTTAGCATTGCACGCACGGGATGCTCTATATGGAGGTTATTATAGAGCTTACTTGCATCAGCTACACGGTAGAGATTTTTTTTGATAGGGTTTACATCGAGATTTGGTAGCATCTTTAAAAGCTTCTCTTCCCACTGCCACAGATTGGGAACTTTGTAATGGTTCTCTGTAAGAAAAAAGCGTTTAAAGAGAGGAAAACCATTTGCAATCATCTCAAAAATATGGTCTGTGTAGATGGGGTGAAAAGGGTACAAATCATCCATATAGGTGTCAAAATCATACCCACTCTCTATAAGCTTTTTGGTAAGACCTACTTCATAGTTTAAAATTATCTCTTTTTTACTCATCTCTTTTTTTACACTTTTAAGAAGAGATTGTAGCACTCCATTTTCTAAAATAGGTTTTCTAAAGACTAGGAAGTAAGAAGCCACATGAAAATCGTACTCTTTATCCTCTGCATAGAGTGTGAGGAGTTCATTTTTTACCTTGGGCATAGGTATTTTTTCTCTAAACTGATTGAGTTTATTATTTTGCGTGTGGTACATCCCTTTTGTTGCTTGAAGTCCCCACCAGCTACAACTCTTTGTATCCATTTTCTCAAAAACTGCATCAAGAGGCTTGAGAAGATAGCTGCTGTCATTTACGAGTATAACTTCATCATACTGCTCGAGAGTTTCCCATCCAACGAGATATTGGGCAAGTCGTTTGTAAGATCCAAAGTCATACTCGCCATGGCGAATGCCCCATGCTCCTTTGGTATAAGGTTGGAGTTTATCTAACTCTCCATCTCTGAGATTAGCATCAGATAAAAAGTAAACATCTGCGTGTCTGCTTAACTCTTTTACAAAAAGAAGAACACTCTCATCCACAAGACCATCTCTGTCATAAGCTGCAAAAAGGGCGACTCTTTTTATATCTGTTTTTGGAAGCTTTGCTTGAATTAATGAGGGTTTTTCTTCTTGCAAAGAGGATTTTTCTCTCTTTACACTTTCTTGTTTGGGTGCTTTTAGGAACTCTATAAAGGGATTTATGCGATTATGGAGAAGATGTGGATATCTGTTAAAATACTCAAAGGGAGAAAAGTTTTTTGTAGGGCTTTGATTTGTATAGAGTCCATAGCGTAAGAAATGGAGTAGAGGATCCATAGCAAGATAGGAGACAATAGGAGTGTTCTTTTTATAGTAGGCTGCATCAAAACCTTTATGTTCTACAAGGTATTGATAGTTCTCTTGAAGTTTATACTCATTTTCTAGAGTAAATCCTATGCCCAAATGGCTTGCATAGGGTTTCTCATCTTGTAAGATTTGGATTATATGCTCTTTTCTCTCTCTGTCTATAGCATAGGATACCCCATGATGCATCTGCGTCATATGTGGGAGAAGACCAAAGAGTCTCTCCATCGCATGAAAGTAAGATGCTTTACTTCCTGTTTTCATAGATTCATTTGATTGGAGTAAAAGAGATTTGAGTTGTGTATAATTTTTTAATAGCGGCTGAAAAATATCCATTCTCGCCCAAAAGATACTGCCTGCATTAAATCCCCACTCCTGTGCAGGGTCACAACTCTTATCTAAGAGTGTAAGGAGTTGTGAAAGATAGAGTTCATTGCCATACATCCACTTTTGAGCTGATTTTAAAAGTTCTGCAGAACTTATCATCCCAAGAGACTCATTTTCTTCAAAAGCAGTGATTATCTTCTCTACACTCTCTTTTGAACCAAGAATTGGGTTGAGCAGGAGATCAAACCAGAGATCTTCAATACCCTCTAAATACTCCTCAAGATTAGCAGCACCCTTTTTTGTATGAATTTTACAAACCAAATCATACTCTGATGCATTTATCTCAGCGAGGGAGGAGATAAAAGGAAGGATATCATATCCTTGATTTTCTACGGTTGTTATTTTATAACTAAACTCTTGAGCCTCTAAAATTTTTCTAAGTTCAGCTTCCTGTTCTTCTGATACGGTAAAGTAGAGAGAAAAAGGGTAGGGAATATTTGCTATATAGTGTAAAATTTTCTCTACTCTATCTAGATAAAAAACATGGACAAGGAGTGCAATTTTGAGATGTCTGTTTGTCTCTTTTTTGCTTTGAGTAGTGAAATCTTCAGCTCTGAGTTGTTGCGAAGAAGCTACGGATGGCGGTGTGAGAAGGAGTTGTTTTTTTTTAAACTGCTGTATCTTTTTAAGTGTCTCTATAACTCCATGCTCTTTGAGGTAGTGCTTTGCCTCATGGTATCTGTGGTGATTGTTTTTTGCAAATCGCAGGAGAGACCAGAGTGGTGCGGGAGTAATCTTTTTAATGCTTTTTTTTATCATTTATGAAACTACAACTTCCCATCAGCACTATCTAAAACAGATTTAATATCATACACAACCTGAGTAGTACCATCGAGTTTTAAATTTTTGTACTTCTCATGTGCAACAGCTAAAACAATGGCTTCATACTCATCATAGTTTGGTTCCTTTTCTAAAGAGAGACCATACTCTCTTTGTACCTCTGCATCATCTGCCCAGTAATCACTTACATGAACATCACAACCATACTCTTTTAGTTCTGTTATGACATCTATAACTCTTGAGTTTCTAATATCTGGACAGTTCTCTTTAAAGGTGATACCCATGACAAGTATTTTAGCACCCTCTATCTTATGCCCTTTTTTTATCATTAGTTTAATAACTTGAGAGGCTACATAGATGCCCATATTGTCATTGAGTCTTCTTCCGGCTAAGATTATCTCAGGGTTATAGCCTACTTCTTGTGCTTTATGTGTTAAGTAGTAAGGATCAACACCGATGCAGTGTCCACCTACAAGACCCGGTCTAAATGGTAAGAAGTTCCATTTTGTTCCTGCAGCTTCTAGGACTGCATTTGTATCTATCCCAAGGCGATTAAATATCATACTCAGCTCATTGACAAAAGCTATGTTTATATCTCTTTGGGAGTTCTCTATGACTTTAGCTGCTTCTGCTACTTTGATAGTAGGAGCTAGGTGTGTTCCCGCAGTAATGATGCTGGCATAGAGAGCATCTACTCTCTCACCTATCTCTGGAGTGCTTCCTGCTGTTACTTTTAAGATTTTCGTAACAGTATGCTCTTTATCACCCGGGTTAATTCTCTCAGGGCTATAACCACAGAAAAAGTCTTGATTGAACTTGAGGTTTGAGAACTTCTCAAGTACAGGTACACACTCCTCTTCTGTTGCACCGGGATATACAGTTGACTCATAGATAACTATATCATCTTTTTTCAGTACCTTCCCTATAGTCTCACTTGCTTTTAAAAGAGGTGTAAGGTCTGGTTTTTTATGTTTATCTATAGGTGTAGGAACAGTTACAATGTAGATATTGCAATCTTTAATATCTTCAGCTTTGTTACTAAAGAGCATTCCGTTATCAAGTGCTTCTTGAACTTGAGATGT
>JALWSY010000021.1 GCA_027083035.1 Sulfurimonas sp.
CTATTAGTACCTTTAGCAGTTGATACCAATGCCAAATGGATGGATAGAAAGTATGTTTCGTGGGAAGATTTGGAACACGATTGTAAAGTTAATGAGGAATTTACAGAAAATTTTTGACGCTATCAAACGGTACATTTCCTCAATATAAAAGCTTCTTAAAATCTGATATAATTGCTCGGTTCGTTTTTATTGATTTTGTGTATTAAATAGTGTATAATTATACACATATAGAGTTTATAGGAGTGACACATGAGTACCGTAAGATTAAATATAACTTTGCCTGAATCTGTAAATAATGATATTACTTACTATGCAAAAGAACTTAATGAAAAAAAGAGTCACATTATAGCTTCCGCTCTTGATATGTATTTTGATTATATTGATTTAAAAGAGGCTGAAAAAAGAGTCGAGGCTAATGAACCTACATTAACGCTTAGTGAAATGAGAGAAGAGTTGGGGTTATAGTTTGTACACTTTAGAATTTTCTAAATCTTCAAAAAGAGAATTAAAAAGGATAGAAAGGCATTTTCAAAGTTTTATTCTTGATTCTCTTGAAGATTTTATTGAAAGTTTTTCAGATGAGTATGAAGCATCTCTTATGTCCATGGGTAAGATAAAAAAACTTCAGGGTCAAAAAGAAGAGTTTTATCGTTTAAAACTTCGTTCGTATAGGATTATATATAAAAAGTATGATGATAAGCTTGTTGTCTTAGTTGTGCATATAACTACTCGAGAAGGTGCTTATAAGTGAGGGTATCGGTATCGATACTTTATGTATGTTAAACAACAATATAGACCCAATGTGGGTTTCAAGAACATTAGAGCTAGGGCATGAAAATGTTAAAATCACACCCGAAATATATGCACATTTTTTACCACAAAAGGAAAAGATGAAAATGGAATTTTTACAAAATAGGTACAAAAACGGTACGCTATTATAAAAAATACCCTATAATACGCATTAAAATCAATTAAGCGAGAATTCAATGGAAGTTATTCAAACAACAGATGCTTTTAAAGCACTTATAGAAGATATTAAGACAACAACAGCTGGGTATAAAGACCCTTTGGCTTTTGGTATAGCAAGAGTAGATTTAGGGCAGTTAAATGTAGATAAATCTCTTCAGGCTACTTATCCACTTATCAACTGGGATGAAAATTTTGGTAGTGCTGCTATCTTCATCAGAGCATTGGTAGAGCAAGGCGTAGAGGTTGATTTTACACAAAATGAAGTAGTGTGTAACATCAACTTAGAGTTTTTAAGAAACTGCCTAAATGCTTTTACTCCGTATGCTCAAGAGGCACATGGTGATGCACATAAAAATATCCAAGTTGTATCTGCACTCTACTCACAGATGATTTCTAATGGCAGTAAAGAGGGAGAGTTTAAAGTATGTTTCATCTTTGAAGATGCTGCTTGCAAATCAGTTGAAGCGACTTATCTCAAACTCTACGCTATCTCTCAAGCAAAAGTAGGTCTTCGTGAGATTAATCTCAATGGTGCTTTTGGAGTGCTTCCAAATGTTGCATGGTCAAATGGTCAACCAATTGAGCTTGACTATCTTAGAGAGTTTGAGATAGAACTCAAACTAGCAAACAACTACCCACACATTGACTTTGTAGATAAATTCCCAAGATTCCTACAGCACATTATCCCAGCAGATAACACACGCATCTTAGATACTTCTAAAGTACGCTTTGGAGCGCAACTCGCGGCAGGAACAACAGTCATGCCGGGTGCATCATACATTAACTTTAATGCAGGAACTACAGGTGTAAGTATGGTTGAGGGGCGTATCAGCTCATCTGCAATCGTTGGTGATGGTAGCGATGTGGGTGGTGGTGCTTCTATCTTAGGTGTACTAAGTGGAACAGATGGTAATCCTATCAGCGTAGGTAAGAACTGCCTTCTTGGTGCAAACTCTGTATGTGGTATTCCACTCGGTGATGGGTGTATCATCGATGCAGGTCTTGCAATTTTAGAGGGTACAAAGATAGCTATCCACCCAGAAGAGCTTCAAAAAATCATGGATGTAAATACAAATATGAAGATG
>JALWSY010000022.1 GCA_027083035.1 Sulfurimonas sp.
GAAAATAGCGATTTAGAAGAGACACAATATACCCAACCTGCTATTTTATTGGTTAGCATAATGGCGCAAAAGCTGTTTCAAGAGAGAATAGGCATCAAACCGATTATTGCAATGGGGCACTCTCTTGGCGAATTTAGTGCCTTAGTTGGCGTTGGAGCATTGGACTATCTAGATGCCTTAGAGCTCGTTCATGCAAGAGGCAAGCTTATGCAACTAGCATGTAGCAGTATTCAAGCTGGAATGATGGCTGTAATTGGCTTAGATGATGATAAGGTTGAGAGCATCTGCTTAGATGCTAGAAACTGGAATAAAAAGATATGGCCTGCAAACTATAATAGCGACGGTCAAATTGTCATAGCTGGATTAAAAAAGGATTTAAGCGGGATTGAGCCATACTTAACAGAAGCTGGAGCAAAACGCACAATACTGCTTAATATGTCTGTAGCAAGCCATTGCGAACTTTTAAAAGAGGCTCAACCAAAATTAGAAGAAAAGCTAGATGAGTTTTTACAAGATAGCTTTAGCGCACCCGTTATATCTAATGTAACCGCAAAAAGCTATAACACAAAAAGAGAGGCTGTAAAGCTTTTAACAAAGCAGTTGATTGAACCTGTAAAATATAAGCAATCCATTTTAGAGCTAAGAAAGGTAACAGATACTGCAATAGAGTTTGGAAACTCTGCGGTTTTAAAGGGCTTAAATAGACGAATCGATAGAGGTTTGACAACTCTAAATGTTTCAGATATGAAAACGCTAGAAAAAAGCGCTGAAGCTCTTATATGAATATAGTCTTAGCTCAAATAGATATTAGACTAAATAGAACAAATCTAAAACGGCATGTTGAGATTATCAAACAAAACAGCTTTGCAGATGTAGTTGTATTTCCAGAATTATCGCTAAATGGATATATGTTGCAAGATAGAGTTTATGAAGATTCATATACTATTAGGGAGTTGGCAGTATTAAACGAATTGAGCAAAGATGTAGATATTATAGTTGGAGCCGCAATTAAATCTGACAACAGGATATTTAACTCTGCGCTATATTTTTCAGATAAAGAGCTTATACATCGACACGACAAGATACATCTGCCAAATTATGGCATGTTTGAAGAGGCGAGATTTTATGATAGAGGCTATAAAATAGAATCGTTTAAGACAAAATATGGCTCGGCTGTCATGGTAATTTGTGAAGATTTATGGAAAGCAGATACAATCTCAGAACTTGCAAAGCTAGACTTTAAAATTCTATATGTGCTTTCAAACTCCCCCGCAAGAGAGTTTAATGATGAGGGTATTAAGATAGCAGACCAGTGGTACTCTATTTTAAAAACAGTAGCGATACTTAATGGGTGTTATGCTGTTTTTATAAATAGAGTTGGTTTTGAAGATGGGCTTGGTTTTTGGGGAGGCTCAATCATCGTAAATCCAAATGGGGATATTTTAAATAGTTTTGAACTATTTGATGAACAAATTAAAGGAGAGACTATATGACAATAGCAGTAATGGGTGCAATGCCAGAGGAGATTGAACCGCTTTTAAATATAATAAAAGATTACAAAACAATATCTTATGCCTCAAACAGATACTACAAAGGCAGTTATGCAAATCATGATATTATAGTAGCCTATAGCAAAATAGGCAAAGTAAATGCCGCACTTACCGCGTCTGTATTGATTGAAAAGTTTAAAGCACAAAAACTGCTTTTTAGCGGAGTAGCGGGTGCTATTAATGATGAGCTTAAAGTTGGCGATTTGATTATCGCTTCAAAACTTGCCCAGCACGATTTGGATATTACAGCTTTTGGCCATCCGTTTGGATATGTTCCCGAGGGAAAACAGTTTATAGATACAGATGAGGCACTAAATAGGTTAGCTTTTGATGTTGCCAAATCTCTGGATTTAAAATTAAAAAAGGGAATTATAGCAACTGGAGACCAATTTATAGCAGATGAAAAAAAGAAAAATTGGATTAAAAAGACATTTAGTGCAGATGCGCTTGAGATGGAGGGAGCTTCGGTCGCTGTTATTTGTGATGCTTTAGAG
>JALWSY010000023.1 GCA_027083035.1 Sulfurimonas sp.
GTCAGTATCTCCGCTAATTCTAAATCATCTTCTATCATTAATATTTTATTCATGTCTCAATCCTAACAAATTTTATTAATATTTTGGTAAACCCGTACATAAAACTCATCCCTTGAGAACTCTTTTATCAAATAATCATTTGCGCCATTGTGTAAAAGTTCACTTGTTTCATAAGAGTTACTCTCCTCACGTAAGACTAAAATATTCATAGACTCCAACTCTTTTTGTTTTCTTGCAAATGTTACAATTTCAAGAGCATTTACGTACACTTCATTTGTATCTATGATCAAGAGTGCTGTCTCAGGATGTAGTTTCAGTTTTTCCTCTGCCTCTTGAGTATTATGGGCATTATAGACTTTAAAATTATGGAGGGTAAGATTGTGCTTGAGATAAGTGCTATAAATTTTTGAATCACTTACAATCAGAACAGTTATATTTTTGTTTTCATGGAGCTGCTGCAGTTTCTTAACCACTAGTGCTTCGTTGTTATAGCGTATTTTTTTTACATATCCAACAATATTTGCACCTTCAAAATCGTCAAAAAAGTCTTCGTTAATCTCTGATGTAAAGACGAGTGGTGCAATATAGTGTTTATTAAAAAGTGAAATAATCTCTCCATGTGGAGCATCTTTAAGGATGTGATTTACAACACCATACTCATAACGCCTTTGAGAGAGAAACTTCTTCGCTTCTGCATAACTTCCAGCCATATCATACTCAAAGGCATCAAGGTTATCTAAAAGCTCTTTAAAAACCCCTTTTGCAATGATACTCTCTTCTACTATCAATAGTCGTGGCATTTTCTACTCCTTACTTACATGGGGCTATTATAAGTGAAAATAGCTTAAGCTAAGCCACCATCAATGTAATATTGTAAGCAATAAATGCCATAATATACGCAACTAGTGAAGTAAAAAAGAGCAGATAAAAAAAGTATTTTATGTGTCCCGCCTCACGCGTAAAGACTATTGAAGCGGCTAAACACGGGAGATAAATCATTATAACTACTATAAAAGCAACAGCAGATGCAAAAGGAATATTCTCACTTATAGCAGTTGTTAACGAGTCACTCTCAGAATCTACATCACTTCCAAGTGCATACAAAACACCTAAAGTAGAAACAACAACCTCTTTTGCAGCAAGTCCTGTTTGCAAAGCAACGCTCATCTTCCAGTCAAAACCAAGTGGTGCAAAAAGAGGCTCAGAGAACTTACCTATAGTCCCAAGATAACTCTGTTCTAAGAGCGCCTCATCAAGTCTGTTTTGTAAGTGAATCTTCTCACTCTCACTCGAAGCTTTCTCTATCTTTGTCCAATACTCCTCTTGCAAAGTTGGATTGTGTGGGTAGTTACTTAAAAACCATACAAGCATTGCAGCCCCTGCAATAAAAGTTCCCGCTTTTTTTAAATACATCATAGTCTTTGTCAAAACAGTATGCCAAATTAATTTTACAGAAGGAAGTCTATACTTTGGCATCTCCATAACAAAAGGCTCATCTACACCTTTAAAAGCAGTTAGTTTAAGCACTTTTGCAGCCACAAGACCAAGCATTGCCCCACTCACATAGATGATAAAGAGTACACTTCCCGCCATCTCTTGTGGAAAAAATGCCCCCGCAAATAGCACATATACAGGCAACCTTGCACCACACGACATAAAACCAATGATAAAAAGTGTCAGAAGCCTATCTCTGTCATTTTTTAAGATTCTCGCACTCATATAGGCAGGAATAGAACAACCAAACCCTGTTACCAACGGTATAAAGCTCTGTCCATGCAGACCAAACTTATGAAAAAATCCATCAAGTAAAAAAGCAACCCGACTCATATACCCTGTACTCTCAAGTAGGGCTATTCCTATAAAAAGAATGATTATATTTGGTACAAAAAGGACAACTGCCCCCACACCTGCAATAATTCCATCTACAACAAGAGAGCGAACATCTGCATTGCCAATGGTCGCACCTATAGTATCTCCCAACCAGATAAAAAAGGCATCAATATACTCCATAGGGATAGCACCTATTTCAAAAGTCAACTGAAACAACCCCCACATAAAAAAGAGAAAGATTGGAATACCAAAAAGTGGATGAATTAAAATATTATCAATCTTCTCAGTAAGCGTCTTTTGCTCTTTTGTATTCTCCTGCTTAAGTACTTCTGCAACAATTCCACGGTTAAAAGACGCATACTCTTCAGCAAATGCCTCTTTCACATCATCACTATCATGATGCAACTCTATATGTCTGCTCGCTTCTATTAAGATTGGTTGTAACTCCGTCCAAATTGGTTCATCATGAAGTTTTTCGTAGGTCTTTTTATTGTTTTTGAGAAGATTTATAGCAATATTTCTATAACTGTTTTCAGATTGGAACTTATGTTTATCCAAATACCAAACAATCTGCGCAATCTCCTCCTCAACTGGTTCACTAAAGACGAGCTTCGGTCTGTTTTTATCACTCTCATGTTTTTGTATAACAGCATCAATAAGATCTTCTATACCCATCTTCGTTGCAGCTGAAACCTTCACACAAGGCACTCCTAAAAGTTCTGACATATACTCTGCATCAATATGTATATTCTCTTTTTCAGCCTCATCAATCATATTCAGAGCGATGATAACTTTTTTACTCATAGTTAAAAGTTCTGAAGTGAGTTGCAAGTTTTTTTCAAGATTTGTTGCATCTACAACATTAATGATAATATCATAATCTTCTGCACAGAGATAATCATGAGTCACTCGCTCTTCTATTGTGTAGTCTGTAAACGCGTAAGTACCGGGTAAATCTACAACCGTAAAGTGATAATCTTTATAATCGAAAAGAACTTCTGTTTTATCCACAGTCACACCTGAGAAATTTCCAACATGTAAATGCGCATTTGAAACAGAGTTAATAAGCATACTCTTACCAACATTTGGCTGCCCAACAAGAGCGACTTTAATATGATTAGCAGTTATCGGACACTGTTTTTCTATCTCGCTCATACTTTTTCAACCTCTATTAATTCTGCTTCTTGCGCTCGAAGGGCTATACGCATCTTTCCAATTTTCACCTCAATGGTGCTTTTGGCAGGAGCATGTTCTAATACTTCTAAAACAGACTCCTTCATTATCCCAAAAGATATAAGTCGCTGTTTTAAATCACCAGAAGTATTGAGTTTTAATACCTTTACTCTACAAGCTTTTTCACAATCTTTTAATGTTTTCATCTCTATTTCTCTATTTTTTTAAAATTATAATCATTATCAATTAAACTCTTGCTTAATGCAGAAAAAAATTTGCTATAATTACATAAAAAAAGGTGCTTAATGAAATTTTTATGGACATCCTCTTCTCACTTTAATCTCGCAAATCTTTTCACATTTGTAAATATAACCGCTGGTCTAATGGCTACCTACTTCATCACACAAAATAATTTTGTTTTAGCCATTGTGCTTGCATGGGTAGGAGGAGCTTTTGATATTTTTGATGGAAAGATAGCAAGAAAATATAATCTCAGCAATGAATTTGGAGTACAACTAGACAGTTTTGCAGACTTTTTAAGTTTTGTACTTGTTCCTGTCTTTTTAATCTTTCAAGCAGTCTATGCCACACAACTAGACTCCTTTTGGCTCATCGTTGCCTCTATCATTAGTATCTACTATGTTATCTCTGGACTGCGCCGTCTGATTCACTTTAATCTTAATGCCGATGCAGGAGAGGTGGATAAATACTTTACAGGTGTACCAACACCACTTGGAGCCATTTTACTCTGGCTGGTTTATCTCACAAACGCGTATGAGATTCTTCCCGCTTATGTAGTTATACTCTGTATGCTGGTCATTGGCTGGAGTCTTAACTCTACTATAAAAGTAAGACACCCTTAAATCTAAATTATGCAATATACTTTCTAAGCATAGCCTCTAACTCCTCTGGATTAATGGGTTTGCTTAGATAATCATCCATGCCACTTGCAAAACACTTCTCCCTATCACCCTCCATCGCATTTGCTGTCATTGCAACAATAGGTATCTGTGAACTTCTCTCACCTAAATCCCCACTCTTAATAATTTTCGTCGCCTCATAGCCATCCATCTGAGGCATTTGACAATCCATTAGTATAATAGAGTAACTAGTATCTCCCATATTTTTTACTGCATCAACAGCCTCTACTCCATTACTTGCGATATCTGCTTCTAGTCCTATCTCCTCCAAAATTCCATTGGCTACAAGTTGATTTACCTTGTTATCATCAACAAGTAAAATTCTCACATCTTTTGACCATCTCACTAATTTTTGGGTTGAATCCTCTTCTGATACAATAATCGTGTTAGCAGTATATTCAGGACTCAACACGCGAAGTGACTTTAAAATATCTTGCGTTGTTGCAGGTTTTGGGTAGTGTGTATCAAAAACAGACTCCATAAACTCAGTAACATTTGCCGTATCTTTCAGTGATGTCATTAAGATAAATTTTGCATTTTGATGTTTTTTCTTTAACTCTTTTGCCATTTCAAGTGCTTCACTATCTTTATCTATATAAACAATATCTATTTCATCTTTAGTGTCACTATCAAATGTCGTAATCATACCCCAATGCTTTAGCTGTTCTGAGAGTACATCTGCACTAATGATGCACTTATCTACAATAAGTGCTTTTTTGTTCTTCACATTTATCTCTGGCATCGCTATAGAGCGATCTTCTGCTAATTTTACTGCTATATCTACTTGAAAAAGAGTCCCGTTTCCAAGCTTAGATTTAACACGCACACTTCCATCCATTATTTCGCACAGTTTTTTTACAATTGCAAGTCCCAGTCCCGTTCCACCATACTTTCTTGTAGTTGATGCATCAACTTGTGAAAAAGAGTCAAAAAGCGTATCTATCTTATCTTCAGGTATGCCTATACCAGTATCTTGTACATCAATTAAAAGGCGCGCATGAAGATTATCTTCTTTGTTCAAAAGTACTTTTACAAGAACATACCCTGACTCTGTAAATTTAATAGCATTACTGACAAGATTGTTTAGTATTTGACGAATACGACCAGAATCCCCACGAATATAGTTAAAATCTACATCTTTAACATCTAAAATAACTGCTACACCCTTCTCTTGAGCTCGAAAAGCGATAGCTTCAGCAAAATCACCAAAGTCATCTCGAAGATTAAAATCTATCTCCTCTAACTCCAATTTTCCAGATTCAAATTTAGAAAAATCTAAAATATCATTTATGAGATTTAAAAGTGCTTTTGCACTATTTTGTGCTAAATAGGCTTGATGTCTTTGCGAATCATTTAATTTCGTATTTAAGAGTAAACCCAACATCCCTATAACACCATTCATAGGGGTTCGTATCTCATGAGACATACTTGCAAAAAACTCTGATTTCGCCCGCACACTCTCCTCTGCTATTGCTTTTGCTTCTATAAGTTCTGCTTCATCATTTTTCTTCTGTGTAATATCTGTACGAATAGCAATATAACTCCTTGGGTGTCCTGCCTCATCCATAAAAGGAACAATAGTCGTACTTACCCAATAATACTTACCAGACTTAGAACAATTTTGAATATCCCCATGCCACACTTTTCCATTTGATATAGTGTTGTACATACTCCTCCAAAAATCTTTAGAATGCCTTTTTGAGCTTAAAAGTCTATGATTAGCTCCAAGTAACTCCTCTTTTGAGTATCCACAAATATCAACAAACTTACTATTAACATAAGTAATTTCACCTTCAATCGTAGTTACAGATACTATGGAGTGTGCATCTAAAGCATATTTTTGTTCATCAAGTTCCTCTTCACCCTGCTTTATAGAGTGCATCATATCTTTAAATCTTTGTGCTAATACACCCACTTCATTAGATATATTTACATTAACTTCAACATCTCGATTTCCATTTGTAAACTCGGTTGTTAGTTGAGAGAGTTCTATTATAGGTCGTACTAATCTTTGTGAAATGATGTACCCAAATATAACGATAATGAAAATTAAAGCTAAAACATACTTAATTGTCTTCTCTATTACACTCTCTCTGAGTTGATCAATCACATTTAAACTAGATTCACTAATAAGCGCCCATTTCACTCCTAAAATATCTATATCTTGGTGTAATCCAAAAACATCCTTGCCATTTGCATCTTTATATACAAAAATAGGCTCATCTTCATCCGTAGCATGTTCTCCATGCTTACCATGTTCAAGATTCCATAATTGAAACTGCTGCGTATCTATTTTCTTTTTCAGTATTTCAGATGCATCATCAAGTTTACTCCTAAGAATTCCATCTTCACCAACAAGATAATGGCTAAAAGCACGATTAGAAATTTTTTCATCTTCAAAAAGGTGATAAATCGTATCTAACTTAATTTGAATGGCAAATACACCTATAAAATCCCCTTCGTCAAAGACAGGTGCCACTAAAAAGCCTGCAACAATATTATTGGATGGTGCATAGAGTTCTAAATCTGAAAAATGTATATTTTTATCAACTATAGTTTTTCTTACAGCTTTTGCAAATTTTGTAGATGCATACGCTCCATCAATTAAGTTTGTACCCAAATCAGCCTCTTTAGCAAATGTGTAAAGTATATTCGCACTCTTATCAATTAAGAAAACATCATATAAATAATCGTAATTTTTCACTAATTGTAAGATATCTTTTTCCATCATAATCGTTGCATCAGCATACGAATCACTCTTAATATACTCATGGAGAGAACTCTTTTCATTTTGAAAGTCATACTCTAGGTAAGAGAGAAAATCAACCACGGAATCACTTTGAGACCAACTCCGTATATCTGTCTCTCTATAATGAAACCAGTTATTAATAAATTTTTTTTCTAATGTAGCAGCTTGTTCAATATCATGATAAGAAGTCTGCTCAATAGATTTAATACTCTCTTTATAACTGTCATATGAAATTAGTAAAACAGGAATAACTGCTAAAAGTACAAACATTAACATAAGAGTAAAGGCTAGTGATTTATACCAAACAACACCATGTAATGACTTTTTTTTCATCTACTATCCTATTTATTATTTACAGCATACTTGCCACTACCAAGCAATATCACTAAAAGAGCCATTATAAAAAATAATAAAGGAGATTCCATCGCAAGCCCACCATATTTACCTAAAGAGAATGAAAAGGAGTAGGCTAAAAACATTGCCATTAGCATATTTACTGCTAATACTCCCGCTGCATAACGCGCATATAACCCCAAAATAATAAAAATCGGAGCAATAAGCTCTCCAAAATAAACACCATAGGCAAAAAATTCTGGCACTCCATGCACACTTAACATCTTTTTGATAGCATCTATACCATGTATCATTTTAAAAATACCATGAAAAAGAATTAAAACGCCAAGACTTATCCGTAAAATAAATTTTGCTATATCGCTACTATTAAACATCTACTGCTCTTTTTTTCTAAACTTACAACTACCAACACTAATAACCTTCCCCTTTTTAATACTCTCTTTAACATAAGCAAGTGTACCAGCAGGATCTGCATCACCAACTTCCTGAGATATAATATCTAACAAATCTTTCTCACCTGTTAAAGTCCATTTTTTTTCATAACTATATTTTGTTTCTATATTCATACTAGAATATTATCAAATTATTATATAAATTAATGCTAAAAAAGAGAAGAATTCACGGATATAGAAGAAAAGAAACAATAAAGCAAAAATAGAAGCAAGTATAAAAAGAGCGTATGAGAGCCAAAAGTAAAAGTAGTTAGTAATTAAGAAGTTTAGAATAATAAGAAAATCGATTATGGAGAATAAAAGAGTATCTGATCAACTAGGCAGCGACCTACGTTTCCAACCCTGAAAGGGAGAGTATTATCAGCGATGAGGGGCTTAGCTTCTGGGTTCGGAATGGGACCAGGCGTTTCCCCCTCTCTATAGCCACCTAGACAATCAAGTGTAAATACAACAAATTGTACTTACACTTGACTGTATAGTAACAGATACAAGGGTAAATTGTAATTGGTAAAGTCAACTAAATAACTACTTAAGATACTACTTATTTTAGTAATACACTAAATAAGGTAGTGAACACACGTAAGCCTGATTCAAAGAATCTTCACTTTAGTCGCCTCAGCGGCGCAAGTGAAGTAAAAGGGACTTTGTTCCTTTTACGGACTATTAATAAAAAGACAAACGTACTATTAGTACTGGTCAGCTAAACACATTGCTGTGCGTACACATCCAGCCTATCAAGCTTGTAGTCTTCAAGCGTACTTCAGGGATTGTTCATCTTGGAGT
>JALWSY010000024.1 GCA_027083035.1 Sulfurimonas sp.
CATCACAAGGAGTATCACTATAAATAAATGCTAAATCTTTTGCTCCATCAGCTTTTAATCCAGCACTCACACCATCAGCATAAAAGTCTTCAGCTATACTCACCCCACCTAATACTTTCTCTATTTTATACTTTTTCATCTTCTCTCTCTATACATATTTTAGTTCTGCTGGTTTTACACGTTTTCTGACCAGCTCTTTTGTGATCCTGATACCCTTTTCAGTACCAATAACAAGTAAATTTGCCTCACTCATAATAAGTGTTTCACCCTTTGGCATAGGCTTAAACTTGCCATCTTTTTGTCGAATACCCACAACAGAGACATTTGCTATCTCTCTTAAGTGTGTCTCTTTAAGTTTATTAAGTACCATCCAGCTATATTTAGGGACTAAAACCTCCTCAAGATCTAGTGGAGTGTTACTATTGTTTAAAAACTCCTCTAAAAGGTTCTCCATATCTGGACGAGCCGCTGTTGCACTCACACGTTGCGCTGTGATCTTTGTAGGAGACACCACTGTATTTGCACCAAGTTTTTTGAGCTTGTCCACATCACTCACACTCTCTGCTGAAGAGATAATATTATAAGCTCGTGGAATACAGTGCTCCTTCTCAAAAAGACGTACAGAGGCGATAATGGCGATATTATCTGCTATCGAGTCTGACATGCTTATCACCCCTTTTGCAGAGGAGAGGTGTGCTTTAAGCATCGCCTCATCTGTGTGTGGCTCAGCCTCTAAATAGTATGGATATTTATACTTTTTAGCGATTTTTTCTAAATCCTCTCTAGGATCAATCACTATAAAAGGAATATGTGCCGCTCGTAACTGCTTTGAGACCTCTATGGTGTAGTCATTATGATAACAGATAACAAAATGCTTCTTCAGACGTGCGATTTGATATAACATTCTACGCTCCCGAATTTTTTTAAAGATACTCTCGTTTGTAAACTCATTTACCAAAATACCCACTGCACTCGAAAAGACTGCAAAACCTGCTATGATCAGGGTAATAGTGAAGATCCTACCCATATCTGAGATTGGTGCTATTTCACCAAAACCTACTGTTGTAAATGTAATACCTGTCTGATAGATTGCATCAAGGAGAGTAAAGTCATCTATAACAACATACCCGATAGTTCCTAAAAACATAACAGAGATGGTTAAAATAAGAGGTAGGCGAAATACTTTTAGGTGAGAGTAGATGTCAGGTAAAAGTTCAGGGTTAGGCTTGGGAGGGGACTCCCAATGTAAAACTTTTCTGATCTTTCTTAAAAGAGTGAAACGTTTAGTACCCATAAGAGATATTCAACTTAAATATACTAAGTTGACTACGAGTTTTTCTTTAGTGTACGAAGTTCTTTAGCGGAAATTCTAATTTTTTTAGTAGTACCATCTTCAAGCGTAATACGAACAGTTCTTAAGTTTGGTAAAAAACGTCTTTTTGTTCTGTTTTTAGCGTGAGAAACATTGTTCCCGCTCATAGGACCTTTACCACTAATAGCACATTTTCTTGCCATCTGGGGCTCCTTGCGTTAAATTTAGTGGCGTATTATACCCACTCTAAACAAAATAAGTCCTTAAGAAATTGCAAAAGAGTAGAGATAACTCTACTCTATAATAATACTCCAGTTATCTAGTGTACCCTCAACTCCTCCGTCACTATCTACTACTTTTAAACTCCAAGTTCCATTTGGATTGATTCCATTAAACGTAGAGAGTGGTTCAACTGGTTTATAACTTCCTCTAAAAGAGTTTTCACCATTTGTCGCATACTCTGTGGCCGCATCATCAAAAATAGTATCTCTAAAGTTATCGGAGTCACTTGCTTGATTTGCAATAAGCGTAATCGTAGTAGTACCATCTGGGCCAATAAGATAGAGTGCTAAGTCTCCATCATACGCATGGGTAATATTGACTTTCACTGTAACTTTTGTAAGAGAAGTTACACTACTTACGACATCGATAGTAGAGACAGCACCCGTTGCATTATAATCTGGAATAAGAAGTGCTGGTGCAACTGAAAAC
>JALWSY010000025.1 GCA_027083035.1 Sulfurimonas sp.
GCCTACAGGCATGCTTAAACTGGACTACTACCTTGGAAGTTGGAACCTCTCGGCTATGGCGATTGCTGAGAGTCGCATCTTTTTAGAGGCTGCACCTTATAGCGAATATTTTCCTGTGCAAAATATCTTTCCAACAGCTCCAAAACCCTTCTTTGATTTAGAGCAACCCACCACTTCATGGGAGAATATGCAGTACGCCTTTGCAGCAAACGGCGTCTTTTCAGGCTGGGACTTATCCTTTTATGCCGCTGATGTCTATGACTCCAAGTGGCACTTAGAAGTTGTAAATGGTGCGCCAAAGCGAATTGTTTCCAAGATAAAAATGTTAGGAAGTGCTACAAATATCGCCTTTGGAAGCTGGCTGCTTAAAGCAGAGGGTGCCTTCATAAGTGGAGTAAAATATAACTCAACAAGTGATGCAAAAGAGCGACTAGATCTGCTTGTAGGAGTTGATTATATGGGATTTAGCGATACGGTTCTCTCTCTTGAAGTTGCCAATAGACATATATTTGACTACGAGCAGCAGATGGGGGATTTGACAACACCAAAACCAGACTACCTTGATGCAGATGAGATGCAAACAGCACTCAGAGCGACAAGAAGTTTCTCAAATGACACCATCAACACAACAGCTCTGCTGAGTATGTATGGAAAAAGCTGGGAGTATGGTGGTTTTGCAAGAGTGTGGGCGGAGATAGAACTTATGGATGCCCTCAATGCAAACCTTGGATTTGTAGAGTATATAGGAGGAGACAAACCCTTTATAGAAGCTATCAAGGATAATGATAGGTTTTTTGCGGATATTACATATAGTTTTTAATCTCCGCTAAAACCTCATCAATACTTCATTTTTCTTCAGTATAATACTTTTATGCGTTATATAATTCTACTCATACTCCTTCTGCGCCAACTTCTCTCTCAAGAATATACTCTTGGCGAGGGAGTCAAACTCTTTGACACACCTATCTATCTAGGTGGTTACACTACGATGGATTACCTACATCGTAGTGATGATTACAACCGTTTTCGACTCGATGAAGTCGCACTTTTGGGCTATGGTCACTATAAGCGATTCTCTTTTATGAGTGAACTTCTCTACAAGGAGAGTTATGTAAAAGAGTGGGGAAAAGTAGAGGATGAGAAAGTTGGTACTCCGCTGACTATCGAGCGACTCTATCTTGACTATAGAGTCAATGATGCACTCACTCTTCGAGCTGGAAAATTCAACACGCCTGTTGGGTATTGGAATCTTGAGCCTATCAATGTTCTGCGTGATTCTGCATCAAACCCTTATCTTGCCTACATTATCTATCCACGCTACACTACCGGAGTGCTGCTTACCTATGCAGACACTTTTTACTCTAATGCAAGCTACACGCTTATAGCGCAGAACAATAACGACTTAGATGATGCATATAATAACATCTCAGTTAAAAAACACTATGCACTTGGGTATGAATATACTTTTGAGAACAGCTTGCAGCTCAAAATAAATGGAGGCTACTTCCAAACAACCAAAAAAGAGGAGTCCAAGTATGCACTTGCCTCACTAGAGTATGATGTGAGTAGCTACAAAATCAATGCCGCTTTTGGTCTGCGACAAGGAGATAAGGGCAAATGGAGTGTACCCTACGCTTTTTATCTCCAAGGAGTTTACCGCTTAAGTGAGGAGCATAACTTTATAGGGAGGTATGAGAGTTATGAGATAGATGAGGGTGCGATGCGCAAAGAGCAGATAGCTATCTTTGGATATACCTACAGACCACTCTACCCTATTGCCCTCAAAGTAGAGTATCAGGCACATGAGTATAGAAATGAAAACCAGCTACACCTCGCCTTTTCTGTGATGTTTTAAGATGAAACTCCTCTCTTCTCTCCTCTTTATAGCAGCTTCACTCTTTGCAGACAGCCTCTATGTTATGGCAAATCAAAATTTTGTCCTAGAGCAACTCACAGCAAAGCAGATAAAAAAAATCTATCTCAAACATATCGACTACATAGAGGGCGTAGCCATCTA
>JALWSY010000026.1 GCA_027083035.1 Sulfurimonas sp.
CTGATAACACCAACGGGAACACCGTACTTATCTTTTACTGTGGGGTCAACACTTACATTGCAGTTATCAGTAGGCAACCAATCATTAAAGACTTCAAAGGTTAAAACGCGAGAGGTTTTGAGTCGTTGCTCTATCTTATCAGCGAGTTTCTCACCCCACAGCAAATTCCCTGCATCATCATACAGCTCTCTTGCAGCACGGGAGATAACATTTTGATGCTCAAAAAGAAAGTCGATAGTACCACCCTTGTAGATACGGCATCCATCATTATAATCATACCAATCCTGCAGACTACGGTTAAAAAAGACTCCCACCTGCATCAACTCTTTTTGCTGCTCTTTTGTGAGCTTTTCAAAGATAAAACGCCCGCTTCCGCTTCCTCCCGCTGAGAAGATTACGTTTTTTCCAAGCTCTCCACTTGAGTTTGCAAGTCCATTTGGAAAGTCCTTATTTTTAGAATTTAGCAGTAGTCTTGAGGTCTCTATGGCTTGTGCTGCTACGACAAATATCTTTGCATTTACCGTATGGGGGATGCCATGTTTTGTGTAGTAGTGTGCCTTTGTTACTCTCCCATCTTTACTATCGAGCTTATAAACAAAGGCATCGGTTACTATCTCTGCCTTACACTTTTGCAGCAGCGCAGCTCTTGCGCTCCCTTTGGCTCCACTTGCACACCCATAACTACCGCAGAAGTTAGAGTAGTAGCATGATTGTCTCTCCTCCATATCACGACTCAGCACCGCACGAGGAGTCGGGATAGGTGTAAATTTTAGCGCTTCACACGCTGCATCAAACCACTTTGTCACACCATTTGTCTCTAACTCTGGATAGGGAAACTCTTTGCTTGAGCGCGGCTCTTGGTATCTGTGTTTTACAACTCTTCCGCTCACACCAATGACCTTTTCCACCTTGTCGTAGTAAGGCTCTAACTCCTCATAGCTAATAGCCCAGTCAACAACATTTGCCCCTTTTATCTCCCCGTACGAGCTGAGCAGTTCAAAATCTTTTGGCTTCATTCTATGAAAATAGCCACTCATAAGATTTGAAGAGCCTCCAACCAAAGAGCCGTTCCAAAAGCTCCATCCGGACGCTTCCCCATCATAACGGGTAAATTTCCCAGATTGGGAATACTCCTTGATGATATGCTTCTGCTCCCAAAGAGGCGGTGTAAACATATCTCGTCTGCTTATGGCTAACTCATCTTTGTTAAAGTCCTCCTCTTTGTAATACTCCCCTTTCTCAAGGACTATCACCTTGTACCCGGCATTACTCAGCTCATAGGCTATGGGTGAAGCACCCGCTCCACTTCCAACTATACAGATATCATACATTACAAATATGCCTTTTTCGGTCTGGGTTTACCACCCTCAAAAGCGAGCCACTTCCAACCCGCTTCATTTTTATTGCTGCCATAGATGGGATCTCCAAGTGTAGCTTCTAAGATATAGCGCATCATGCTATCAAGCCACGAGGCACCCCACTCCTCTTTTGCAACAGAGACAAGAACTGCCTCTCTCTCTTTTGCAGCAAGTTTTATGTACTTTGTTGCATAGAGTTTCACCGCCTCCTCATTAAGCCACTTCACTCCATTTCTTATGAACTTTTTATCCTCTTTGCTTATTCTACTATGGTGCAAAATGATACTCATATAGCCAACTGTATCAACACCCAGCTCTTTTGCCTTTGGAAAAAGGTCAAACTGCAGGAGGGCTATAGTCTCTTTTGGCGTTGTAAAGCCAAAAACATCACATCCACTCATAATGACTACCGTGGATGATAAAAAACCTACTTTTAAAAATTCTCTTCTACTATTTTGATATTTCATAACAAAAGACCATACCCTTCCTTAAAATTTTTCTTTACTTTGAGCTAGTAAAAAAGTTCTAGAGACCAAAGAGAGAACTTAACAGCCCTTTCTTCTCACTCTTTTTCTCATAAGGAACAACTCTCTCATCTATAAAATCAGGGTCACCCTTTTCAAAGATATCTTGAGAGACGCGTTGCACACTCTTTTGCACACGCTTCTTTTTAATCGGCGCACTTCTCTTTTTTTGCGCTACTCCATGAGGGATACACATAACTGACTCCTTTTTTTATATTTGACTTCTATTATAACCCTATAGTGTGCAGAGAGTGTGTAAGGCTACTTTTTTCCTTTTCTTTTTAGCCTTCTTCGGAACTTCTCTATCTTATTTCTCTCATGCTCTTCAAGTGAAATGTTGATATTTTCCACCTCTTCACCTATTTTCACAGAGAGCATCTCTGACTTACGCATCGCTAAAATCTGTGAAGAGAATATACTTCTGTGACCTGAAATCAAAAAGCTGATAACCGCACCAAGCGCAGCATAGTGTGCGATATCTATCCCAAAGAGTTCTACTGCCATAATGGTTGATGCGATGGGAGTATTTGTCGTAGCAGAGAGTACACTCACAAATCCAAGAGCCGCAAAAAGTGTTATGTGTTCAGGAGAGATGATGCCCCCTAAAAAATGTCCACTTGTTGCCCCAATGTAGAAGATAGGAGTTATAACTCCACCGCTACCACCCGCAGCTAAGGTAATAGATGTAAAAAGTGTTTTGAGCAAGAAAGTGTACCAATGGATATTTTCCACATTGACTAGGTTTGGATTAAGAGCATCTTCTATGGTACCTAAACCTAGTCCAATATACTGCTCCCCTACTGCAAGTGTTAAAAGAACGATAACAACACCGCCACCAAAAGCTTTAATGTAGAGGCTTACTGGAATTTTTTTTGTGTACTTTGCAATTTGTGATACGGTTGTTATGACTATGTCCGAGACAACCCCAAAAAAGAGTGCTGCAAATACCACCTTAAAAATAAGCGTGATATCTAAAGAGACATCTTGAAAAAAGTGCAAATCATAATAGGTATATTGTATGCCTAAAAGTTGCGCCGTTGTAAAAGCAGCAAATCCGGCGATAAAAGAAGGAAGCAGAACATCATATAAAATCACCCCGATAATAAGTACCTCAACTCCAAATATAGCCCCAGCTATAGGCGTCCCAAAGACTGTAGCAAATCCAGCACTAATTCCACAGATAACAAGTTTTTTTCTATCCCCTTTTCTAAATTTAAACATTGTCGAAATAAGTGATGCAACCCCAGCACCAATCTGCGCACCCGGTCCCTCCTTACCAACAGAACCTCCTGCAAAGATGGTTAAAACAGTTGCCAAAGTTTTTACAGGAATGACTGAGACATCTATCTTCCCATAATCTTTATGCACAGCAGAGATAACCTTTTCAGTTCCATGTCCCTCAGCCGAAGGAGCAAATGTTTTCACAAGCCATACCGTTAAAAGGAGTGCAAAAGGGAGTAGATAATAGTAATCAAAAGGAAGGAGAGAACGGGAGCTTTCGCTATACTCTAGTATCTTTAAAAAGAGAGTCACAACAGCTCCGATAATCACACCTATTACAGAGGAGAGAAATACCCACTTTGTAACACTAAAAAATATTGCAGTCTGCTCTGTTACATGTTTATGAATCATTAAAAAATACCTTATTATACTTCTAATGAAATTATCGCATAAGTTTACAAAATATTGATACTTTCACGAAGAAAATATCTCTATTTTTCAAAAAAGGGTATTAATCAAGCATCATCTCTAGATAACTACTCACATAGTGTGCCAAAAAAACTAAAAACTGCATATCCTTTTTATGAAAACCGCCTTTTTTATTCAGAAGTTCTAAAACACCGATGGTCTCTTTTTTTGAGTTAAATATGGGAGCAGTCAAGATATTTTGTGTATAGTATCCTGTCTGCATATCAATCTCTGGCATAAAAGATGTATTGTCATAAGGATCATTATCAATTATGGCTTTACTTAACTCGATGGTTTTTCCGACTATACCCATATCGTAAGGAACTCGTATCTTCTCGCTGCCATCTGCGTGCATACTCCATAACTCATCATTTCTCTTCTCATAGATAAAGATAGAACATCTATCGGAGTCTGTCATCTCTTTTGCATTGCGAGAGATATACTCCAGCCCATCCTCTAAAGACTCCTTAGAGAGCAGCTTTTGTCCAAACTCTGCTAATTTTTTATACTCACTCTGTTTCACTCATATTCTCCCATCGTAATATAAACTCACTCCCCTCACCTAGTTGTGACTCTACACGTACCTCTATACCATGTGCATCACAAATCTGCTTGACTATACTCAGCCCTATCCCAAAACCTCCAGCAATCTGCGAGTCACGACTGTAAAGTTCAAAAATAGCGTCAAGTTTCTCGTTCGCGATACCAACACCCTCATCTTTGATGCAAAAAGAGTCATCTTTAAGTGTGAGGCGTATGGTACTCTCTGGCATGGAGTATTTGATGGCATTTGAGAGGAGATTTGAGAAGAGCAGTTCTGCACGAGACTCCGCAATGTACATCTTAGATGGCTCTATCTCACTCACTACCTCTATCCCCTTTGCATCACTGAGTTGCCTGTAGTACTCAACCACCCTTTGCACTACTGCATCAAGAGCTATCTCTCTCACCTCTTCCTCTTTTTGCTCAAAGTTAAGATAGGTGAGTGACTTATAGATACTCTCTAACTGTTTGGTACTGATGGAGATATTTGTCAATATTTTTTTATCATAAACACCCTTTTTCAAAGCGCGTGATGCACTCATACTGAGTGCTGTTATGGGAGTGTTAAGCTCATGTGTGACATCTTGAACAAAAGACTCTATCTGCTCGATGCGTTTTCTCACAGGCTTCATAAATATCTTCGCAAGTAAAAAGGAGATGAAACCGATAAGGAGAAAAACAAAAAACATTATCCCCAAAACCTCCTCTTGAAGCTTTTGTAATCTTTGAAAGTATAAATCTGTACTCACAACTACATACTCAATCCCCAAATGCTCTTGAGGTGCAGAGGAGATTAAGATTTTTTTGCCATCAGATTCAAAATAGGCATCGGCATACTCATTTTTCTCATTGGTCGGTATAAGTCTGTACTCATACCCCTCTTCATGAGGTAAGGTTAAAGTAAGCCCTTTCATCTGTGCGTTTATTATCTTCCCTGAGAGAGTGTCTGCGATGTGTGTCATTTTATAATAGGTCTCATTCTCTAACGATGCCTTCTGCGAGGAGTAGTACCAGTATCCTGAGAGTAGAACAAAAAGCAAAGAAGAGAAGAGATAGAGTGCTAAAAAAGAGTAAAAGGAGCGTTTCTCCAGACTATTCAAACTTATACCCCTCACCTCGTATGTTTCTGATATGCTCTTTACCAATGTATTTTCGCAAGTTCTTCACAACCGTGCGTACTGCATCATCACTTGGCATCTCATCAAACTCCCAAATATTTTGTAAAAGCTCATCACTACTCACCACTCTCGCTCTATTTTTATAGAGATAGTGCAAGAAGTCACTCTCTTTATGTGTCATACTATAGCTCTTCTCAGGGGTTTTTATAGTATGTGTCTGCATATCAAAGAGAATATCTGCATCAATATTTATCTTACTGTCAAGTCCAAACTGCCGCTTGATATTTAAGATACGCTGTCCCAACTCCTCTAAATCAAAAGGTTTTTTGATAAAGTCATTTGCACCTGACTCAAAAGCGGATTTCAGATACTTTGTATCATGAAAAGCAGTGATAAAGATGGTAGGCGTACTGTCAGCAAAACTACGCAACTCTTTTAAGAGTGATATCCCATCCCCATCAGGGACATTAATATCAAAGATATACAGGTCATACTTCCCCTCTTCACTTAACTGCAACGCTTTTTTCATGCTATAGGTCTGATCCACTTCATAATCATCTTCTAAATAATCAACTAATATACTTGCTAAGGCTGTGTCATCTTCTAGGAGTAATATTTTCATTTTCAGGATTTCCTCTCTATAAAACATTATACCTTTATTTGTAAAAGCCCTCAAAACAACAAAACATTGAAGTAATAAGTTACGCCAAGCTGTTACAAATTATCCAAGCACTCTTTGTAAGTTTACGATATAAACATTTTAAAACTTTGAATAATATTAGTTAAATTTATATTACAATATCAAATACACTAAAGGAAAACATTTGAATATTCTAAAACCACTCCAAATACTTTTAATACTATTTGTATTAGAACAAGGAGCATCAGCAGGATTTTTCAGCTCTTTTTTTGGAACTGATACAACCCTAACACATTCACCTAAAAGCGATGCAAAAGATGTCTCGCCAGATGTAGTTATAAAGCTCTCCTATGGAGAAGATATTTATCACTCTTCGCTCTCAACGAACAACATTCAACTTACACAACTCTCATCAGGAAAGAAAATAAAAGGGAGTGTTTCTTACAATAGTGCAAATAAAACTATCTCTTTTAGACCAAATGCTTTACTACAAAGAGGAAAGTACCATATAGTGTATAAAGATATACTACGACGAGGAAAAGCTTTTTTCTTTTTTAGATTTTATACTTTAAAAAAAGTAGA
The DNA here is from genome assembly GCA_027083035.1 of Sulfurimonas sp. GTDB lineage: Bacteria > Campylobacterota > Campylobacteria > Campylobacterales > Sulfurimonadaceae > Sulfurimonas. Next base: position 6,455 of record JALWSY010000026.1, read on the forward strand.
GTTTGACTTTGAAGTCACACAAGCTATAAAAAAACTAGTACTAGATAAATCGAAAATAGAGATAAACCTAACAGGGAGTGAGACCATTCATGTTCAAGCTCTTTATGAAGATAACACAACAAAGGATGTAACTCAAGATGTAGAGTGGTTACTGAGTGATAACTCTATTGTAAATATAGATAAAAATATCATTACCCCACTCAAAGAAGGGACTACTACACTCCAAGCTAAGTACGCAAATAAAATTACAAAAAGTATAGTGATAACTATCTATAGAGAAATAAGTGGATATAGACTTCCTCCTGAACCAGATGAAGCACTTAACAACTCTACTCTTCTTGGAATAGATGTAAATAACAACGGTATTCGGGATGATGTGGAGAGAAAGATTATTGAAACCTATCGAGAGCCTATAAAAATTACATATATGATGCAAACTGCTAAAATTGGTCAGGAAATTTTAGAAAATCCTATAGGTGCTGCACTAGAACATAGTGATAAGATGGATAAACTCGGTGATTGTGGAATGTATATAGATGATTTGAATATCTCATTTGATATTTTACAAAGTGTTAAATTTTATGAAAATAATATGTACAATACAAAAGCTCGAGTAAGAGCTTATCTTGATTATAATTTAGCTTTAAGTGGTGGTTCCTACGGAAGCGGTCCAGCAGATTGGACTGCTGATGCTTGTAGCTTTGATGTAAATGCTCTGTTAGGAGTTGCAAAATGAAAATTTTACCAAAAGTCATTTCATTGCTTCTTTTAGTCTCCGTCTCTCTTTTTGCTGATACACAAAAGATAGATGAGTCTAAGGTAGATTTATATTATGCAAATGGAATTATGATAGATATGACCATAACAAAAGCTAAACATGAACTTAAATGGAAAGATAAAATTAAGAAACTATTTATATCAAATCAAGAAGAGTATAAAAAAATAGCAAATGCTAAAATATCCTATAATGCTTCGCAAGGTTTTTGGAGTGATTTATTTGAGGCTACTGAACAAGCCTTAAGTAATGAATGGGGATGAGCTGGATATCCATCTTTGAAATGGACTTAAAGGTAAGTTTCTTCTCCATCACTATCACACAAACCCACCACATAACTCCAGTATACTTCTCTTAACAAAACAGAGAACAGGAGTTCATTATGAAAACATTAACAAAAATCTTCCTTATCCTTACTTTAGGGGTAACACTTATCCAAGCTGCTGCATATACGAAAGATGCAAAGTACAGAACAACAAAGGTGCATATCACTGCAGACAAACCAATAACGGCTGGGTCTAATACGCTGAAATTTACAATCACAAAAGGTGGCAAAGCTTTAGCGGACTCAAAAGTTTCACTCAAAGCCTTTATGCCTGCGATGCCCGGTATGCCTGCTATGGAGTCAAAAGTAGAAGCAAAAAGTCTTGGTGGGGGAGTCTATGAAGCGACACTCAACTTAGCAATGAGTGGTACATGGCAACTACACATCTATATAACTCCCAAAGCAGGAAAAAAATCTCGTGTGAAAACCACTATAAACTTCTAAGGCAAAAAAAGTGAAAACTCTACTTCTTAATGCACTCTTTTTG
>JALWSY010000027.1 GCA_027083035.1 Sulfurimonas sp.
ACCCTATACGCTTTGAGCAGACGAAAAAGATCTATGAGTTTGTAGTAGGAGAAGCTGGGGCGATTAAAGCCTTTTATTTCAAAATATTTTTCAGGCTCAAATTGAAGCCCTTCATGCTTTAAGAGGGCATCAATACGCTTTTGTGCCTCTATGAGCTCCGTAAAAAGGGCTCTATGGGATTCAGATGCGTATGAAAAGAGGGATGAAAGTAGAAGAGCATAGATAAATATTAGGCGCATAAAAAAGCTACTTTTCTTTTATTTTGACTAAGAAGCACTTAAATTCATGTTAAAAATTACTAAAAATAGTATAAAGATTTACTCCATTTTGTTTTGGTAACATCTTGGCTCAAAGGGAATTCATAGTCTATTATTAAAAAATTTGATATAATATTGACAACACAAAATATTACTAATATAACATTAAAACGCATACATATAAAAGCTTTGTACGCTTAGGTAGGCTTTAAGGCAGAATATGACGGCTCAAAAACAGATAGATTTATTAATGTCCTTTGCAAAAGTAGTCTCAAGGATAGAGGATTTAGATGCACTACTTAATACGATGGCAGAGTATGCTAAAGAGCTTGTAGATGCGGATCGTTGCTCTATTTTTCTTTATGATGCCAAAGAGGATGAGCTCTGGACGACCGTGGCTCAAGAGACTGATATGCCTATTCGTATCCCAGCAGATAGTGGGGTGGCTGGCTATGCTGCACTCTCTAAAGAGATACAGATCGTTGTCGATGCTTATAATGATTTTCGTTTTAATCCCGAAGTAGATCAAAGTACAGGTTATACAACACGAACGATTTTAACCGTGCCCCTCTTGGGTCATAATGATGAGGTTTTGGGTGTATTTCAGGCCCTGAATAAACAAAATGGGCTCTTTACACGAGAAGATGCCGAGATTTTACTTTTAATATCCAATTATGCGAGTCAAAGCATTGAAAATGCTTTACTCTCTGAAAAGCTTAATGAGACGCAAACGCAGATTATTTTAAAGCTAAGCTCTGCCGCTGAATTTAAAGATAATGACACCTCTTTACATACGAAAAGAGTGGGGCTTTACTCGCGTCTTATAGCTGAAAAACTTGGGTTTTCAAAAAAAGAGGCAGATCTGTTAGAATTGACAGCACCTATGCATGATGCTGGAAAAATCGGTATTGCTGATGCTATTATTCACAAACCTGGTAAGTTGAGTGAAACGGAATTTAATGAGATGAAGCGGCATGCTGAGATTGGTTATAAACTGCTTTATGATGAGGATAATGAGCTTTTGCGCACGGCAGCAATTATTGCGAGAGATCATCATGAAAAAGTTGATGGTTCAGGCTATCCTCAAGGTTTAATTGGAGATGAGATCTCTCTTTTTGGGCGTATTGTTGCGATTGCTGATGTTTTTGATGCGCTTACTACGGAGCGCCCCTATAAGGAGCCGTGGAGTATTAAAGAGGCGATAAAATATCTTCAAGATCATAGGGCGTCTCACTTTGATAGCAGTTTAGTGGATATTTTTGTTGAAGATATTTCAGAAATTAAGCAAATTTATAACAATTTTCACGATTAATTTGCTATAATACCAACTCAAAAACTTCATTTGGGGCATTAGCTCAGCTGGGAGAGCGCTTCGCTGGCAGCGAAGAGGTCAGCGGTTCGATCCCGCTATGCTCCACCATACACTCTCCAAAGATTCTCTGTTATGTACATAGTTTTTATATGTTATTGAGGCAAACTCTAAACATCTTATGATTGATATATGCGACTATTATGCCAATCTCGATATAGGGTATGGTGCTGGGATAGTGCCTAAAGAGCAGATGATTACGCTTCCTTTGCATTCGTACTGTCACTGTAGATATTAACTTTTTTATGATACTTCTAAGAAAAAAGAGATAAAAAATCCACAAACACACAGATGGATAAATTCTCATTAAGAGACCAGCAGCGCATCGCTGGGAGTTTTGATAAGTTACGG
>JALWSY010000028.1 GCA_027083035.1 Sulfurimonas sp.
CTTCCAAGGTAGTAGTCCAGTTTAAGCATTCCTGTAGGCAGACGCAAGTCTTCTATGTCAGTCATAGCAGGAAGACGGTTATCAAGCGGGTTGATAACATCTGTGATGCGAATGGTGTCTGATTTGCCCCAGACAACTATCTGACGCCCTATCTTTACATCGAAATTTTTTGTAAGGCTTCCAAGGATGTAGGTGTCATCCAAACGGAGCTGTGTCTGGTAGGTGTCAAGAGTATCTTGATTATAATCCTTGTCTCTTAAGTCATAGATAGCATCATAAAAGGCATCACCACTTATACGCACTTTCCAATCTCTGCTGATTTTATAATCCGCCTGAAGATACAGCGCACTCTGTGCTTGGTTAAAGCCCTGATACTCTACTCCATCTACGCTATGTTCTCTGTACCCAAAGGCAGTTTTAAAAGCTACATTTCCACTGAGTGTAAAGGGTGATGGCTCCTCCTCTACAACTTCTTCAAGGGGAGCTTCTTCAGCTTCTGCAGTATCTTCAAAACCATCTAAATCATCAAAGCCCAGATCATCCTCGCCACCTGCCTCTTCACTCTCAAAACCACTCAAATCATCTGCAAGCTCTGCATCATCAGCCAGGAGGGCAGGTGATGTAAGTAGTGAGAGAAGTGCAAGAGAGAGGAGAAGTTTTTGCTTCATGTTAGAGTCCTTTTTCTAAAGATCTTGTAGTAAAGAGTGAGAGGTCTAGGTCTTGGTTATATTTGATATTTGAGAATTTAAAAATCGACTTATGGAGTGTTTTTTTACCCTTTTTAGTAATCATCTGTATCTCTTTTATAGTCCAAATACCATCAATCTTCTCTAAATCTTTTACCATCATATACTTGAGTTTTTTCCCAGCTTTGATGTAGTGTAGCGCTTGAATGATAACAAAGTTATCTTGTCTGACAAAGACGATGCTTTTTGTGTAGCCTGTCTCCTCAACAATCTTCTCACTCTTTGGTACTACCTGCATCTGCCATGTTTTATGTCCTCGTATAGTAGGCTCTTTCATGATTTTGTAAGTATAATCCTCTACATTTCTTGAGGTCATATCAGAGTAGGTAAAATCACTTCCCATAAACGAAGAGCTTTTATCACTCGATGCGATTCTCTTTACCTTTTGCAGGGCTGGAAGGTAGAGCCACTGATCATCATCTTTGTTAGAGTCCTCATAGTCATAGGTTAAAAAAGCAGTATCTTTAACATCGGCAGGGCGTAAGAAGAATAGCATCTTGAGTGTATCATCACCCTTGTTTTTTGTAAAGACTTTTAAATCTCTTACACGCTTTTTTTTGTTCTTATCTATCAGTATCATCTTCATCTGTGAGGTGATATTATCCCCCTCATCTCTGTCATGAACTTTTTGTGCTATCTCCTCGCCTGTTATGGCAAAGAGGGAAGTGAGTGTGAGTGCTGATATGAGTAGTGTTTTGAGTAACATGATTTCTATCCTTTATTTTTTATCTTTTGTGATGAGTGTGAGCAGAGCTGGCCCTAAGATGATGTTAGAGACAAGTGCGATAGTAATCGCACCTCCTGCTAAGATACCGAAGTTTATAAGGTTTGTAAGTGATGCAAACATATAGACATAAAAACCTAAACTCAAAACAACAGAAGTTGCAACAAGTGCGCGTCCTGTTCCTACCATTGTCTTCTCAACTGCCTCTTTTGTGGAGTAGCCTTGGTGATGGTACTTTGCGAAGTTATGAAAAAAGTGAACTGTATCATCCACGCTTAGACCAATTACGATGGCACCCACTAGCATAGTAAACATATCAAGAGGCATATTTACCATAGACATAAACCCAAGTGTCATAATGATAGGCAGAACATTTGGTATCATACTCGTTAGTCCAATCTTCACACTTCCAAGAAGAATCACCATCATAATCGCGATAAGTACAAAAGCGATAACATATGACTTAGCCATTGAACTCATAGCTGCTG
>JALWSY010000029.1 GCA_027083035.1 Sulfurimonas sp.
ATGAGTGGTACATGGCAACTACACATCTATATAACTCCCAAAGCAGGAAAAAAATCTCGTGTGAAAACCACTATAAACTTCTAAGGCAAAAAAAGTGAAAACTCTACTTCTTAATGCACTCTTTTTGAGTATCTCACTCCATGCTATCACCCTTGATGGAGTCATAGAGAAAGCCCTTAAAAAACAACCCTCCTTAGAGGTCATTCAAGCGAGGCTCACAGCTAACAAACAGAGCATAGAGGTTGCAAATCAGTTTAAAAACCCTCAACTAGCACTTACTTCAAACACTATAGACTCTTCACAAGCTATGAGTCAAACAGTAGTGACACTCCAACAAGAGATTCAGTACTATAACAAACGCGATACCAAACAAGCAGTTGCTCTTGCACAAGAGGATATTCTTCAAGAAGAACTCAACGCTGCCAAAGTTGCACTTGTAGGCAAGATAAAACAAGAAGCATATACGCTGTGGGAATTGCGTGAACAAAAACGTATCATAGATGACTACATCGCTTTGACACAAAAAAACATTGAACTCTTTGAAGCATACACGACCGTAAGCTCTAACCAGCATATGGGCATCATGAAAGCAGAACTCTCCCTTGCTCAGCTTAGCATCAAGATAGCAACCCTTGATGCACAAATATATGGAGCTTACTCAAGACTCTCTTATCTAGCAGCTACAAAGATTAATGAGTTGGATATCACTTTAGAGATGGGAGAGAAACCAGAATTTGCAAGACTCAAAACAACACTCACACACAACCCATCTATAGAGCTAAAGGCAAAAGAGATACGCAAACAAGAAGCAGATGTTGCACTCAAAGATATCAACAAATATCCAGACTTTAATCTTATAGCAGGATATGCCTACAGAGAAAACTTCGATAACTACTTTAACTTCGGCGTAGCACTTACTCTGCCTATCTATGGAACAGAAGATGCACTCAAAGAGGAAGCCAAAGCACTCAAAATCGCAATGCTTAGCCAAAAGAGCGACTTGGATATATCTGTAGCATCCGAACTCAAAGTTTATTATGCACAGATGCTCTCAGCATATCAAACCTACCATATCATCCAAGATGATGCACTGCCTCAAGTAGCTCATATGTTTGATCTCTCTAGCTCCTCCATCGCAACTGGAGGGGATCTCTTTAAGTACATAGATGTACTCTTTGAGAGACTCAAACTAGAGCAACAAAGCATCACAGCAGTAGCACTTTACAACAAAAACAGAGCAAAAATAAGCGAGTTAGCAGGAGAAAAACAATGAAATCACTACTCAAAATAGTAATAGCCATACTACCATTTACACTTTTTGCCAAAGAGGCAACAGTAGAACAACTCTTCTCTGTACAAACAGTCAAAGTAAAACAAGAGAGTGTGAGCCATGCGAGAAAAAACTTTGGCTTTGTCACAATCGACGATGCCAGAGTGCATCATATAGCACCTAGGTTTGGTGGATATGTTGAGAAAATCTATGCAGATAAAATCTATAAGTATGTAAAAAAAGGGGAGCCTTTGGTAACTATCTACTCCCCTGAAGTCTATAAAGCACAGGAGGATTACCTCAACTCCTATAACTATACAAAAAATAGAGATGATAAGGGGATGATGCGTAGTGCAAAACTCAAACTCCAACTCTTAGGAGTCGCCAAAGCAGAGATTGATGCGGTGATAGCAAAGAAAAAGGTTGCTAAGAGTACAACTATTTATGCTCCCGTGAGTGGCTACATCTTTAAAAAGAGTATTAGTGATGGTTCTGCCTTCAATGCAAAAGCACAACTCTATGAGATAGTAAATCTTGATGAAGTATGGGTTGAGACAAAGATATATGAAGATGATGTAGCATGGATGCGTAGTGTAAAAGAGTTCACAGTAAACTTTAAAAGTACACCAAAGACCTACCATACATCAGCCTCTCTACTCTACCCAAATCTCGACCCAAAAGAGGCAACACTCACTCTCAGACTGCGTCTGAAAAACCCAAAAAACACCCTCTTTCCGGGGATGTATGCAACGGTATTTTCGCAAGATACAAAAGAGAACTACTTAACACTTCCAAGCGATGCCGTTATGCGTAAAGATGGAAAATATTATGTATTTGTCGTAGGAGAGTATGAGGGGGAGTATGAGCCGATAGAGGTGAGTGTAAAACCACTTAATGCCCACAAATACATAATCACAGAGGGTCTAAGTGCTGGTGATACAGTAGTAAGTAATGCACTCTTTATGATGGATAGTGATGCACAGATAAATGGACTTTATTAGATATTTTTAGTTATAGTGAGGGCAGACAAATATTGAAATTATGTTATAATAATCGCAAGTCAATCCATTAGCATAGGATATATTATGACAAAAGATTTTATACTAAATTTTTTATCGCAGCATAAAGATGAATTTTTGGAGAGATATGGGGTTACAAAAATCGGTCTTTTTGGAAGTTATGTTCGAGGTGACTTTAAAGAAGAGAGTGATGTAGATATCGCTATAGAAATATTAAATGAGAAAAAAAATCTAAATACTTTCTTTTCACTAAAAAGAGAACTAGAAACAGCATTTAATCTTAAAGTTGATCTTGGCATAGAGAGTTCCTTGAAACCAATGGCTAAAGAGAGAATTTTAAAAGAAATTATCTATGTCTAAAAGAGATGAACTACTTTTTCTACAGGATATTTTAGATTCTATTGATGCTATTTTTGAGTTTACAGCTGGCTTAGATGTAGAAAAATTTTCAAATAACAGACTTGTATATAGTGCTACAATTAGAGAATTTGAAATAATTGGGGAAGCTACTATACATTTGTCTGATGAAACTTTGTTACGATATGACAAAGTCTCATGGAGAGATTTAAAGGATTTTAGAAATCTTTTAATACATGAGTATTTTGGTGTTGATAGCTACATTGTATGGAATACTATTCAAAATGATTTATCTGTGCTACAAGAGGTAGTAACTCAAATTATAATAGATTTTAGAGCCTTAAAATAATGCTAAAGTACCTTCTACTCTTCACGCTCACACTCTCACAACTCTTTGCCGTAGTAGATATAAACAACGCAACGGCAGATGAGTTCTTAGAACTTAGTGGCATCGGTAAGGCAAAAGCAGAGAAAATCATCCGATACAGAATACAACAGAAGTGCTTTACATCTGTAGAGGAGTTAGCGAAGATTGAGGGGATTAGTAAAAAAATCGTTACACTCAACAGAGCCTCTCTCAAGCTTGGCAAATGTAGTGCTATGCCAAAGAAATCCCCTCCACTCTCCTCACTCAAAGATGTCCTACTTAATCCAATCAACCTCTTTTTTGTCACTATCATTTTTATTCTCGGATTTTTAGATTATAAAACAGGCAAGGATTTAAAGTCTCAGATTGTAAGTGTTGGTGTGCTGGGAACTTTTGTGGGGATTTTTATCGGTCTGCAGTCCTTTAACCCTGATGATATTACCAATAGTGTCAATGATATTTTAGTAGGACTCAAAACAGCGTTCTTTACCTCCATAGTCGGTATGGGACTTTCTACCATTCTTGCAACTCTGCAGAAATTTACCCGTAAAGAAGATGATGCATAGAGGAGATAAATACCCGCTTACTCCGCCTCTCTCAACTCTCTGTATAATGGAATGCAACTGTTTACTTCATCTCTATTTGGTGTGCGTCTTACAGAGAGATATGTCACTTCACCATTACTGTGAATGCGTCTGAGAACGGTTGCGTGTACCCAGTAGTAGCCTCTATCTTTTCGAAGGTTTTTGACTATTCCTGTCCAAAAACCTTTTGTCTGAATATCATCCCATAAGCCCTTAAAAGCTATACGCGGCATATCAGGATGTCTAATTATATTATGTGGTTCTCCTATAATCTCATCAAGCGTATATCCTGCAATCTCACAAAAGAGCGAATTTGCATAGATGATAATCCCCTTTGAATCTGTCTCGCTCAATATATATCCATCAGCTGGGAAAAACCACTCATCCCCTTGATCTGCTTTATAAACTCTTGACATAAATAACCCCTTATTTATAATATTTTAACACTCCATCCATTTTTGAACCCATATTAAGAAGCAACATATCCGCGATAACCAAAGCAGCCATCGCTTCACAGACTACTGTTCCGCGAATAGCTACGCAGGGATCATGTCTCCCCTTCAAAGCAAAATCCACCTCTTGCGACTCTGTTGTAATGGTATGTTGCTCTTGAAATATGGAGGGGGTAGGCTTAAAATAGACATTTAGCACTATATCTTCACCATTACTGATACCACCCAAAATACCCCCTGCATGATTACTCTCAAAGCCATCTGCTCTGATTGCATCATTATTTTGAGAACCTAAGGCTCGTGAGGATAAAACACCATCACCTATCTCAACTGCTTTTACCGCATTAATCCCCATCATAGCATCCGCAAGCACACCATCAAGTTTGTAGTAAAGCGGTTGTCCAAGACCTACCGGTACTCCTTGAATCAAAACACGAGAGACTCCGCCAACCGAGTCATGATTATTCTTCGCCTCTAAGATAGCCGCCTTTTGTGCCTCCTCTTTTGAAGCGTCAAGTGCATAGATAATACTACTCTTTGCAGCCTCATAATCATACGCCTCACTTGCTATTCCTGCTACCTCGCTAATTCCACTAAGTACACTAATGCCAAGCTCTTTGAGCATTAACTTAGCTATGGCTCCAGCGGCAACACGCGCTGCAGTCTCACGCGCAGAACTTCTGCCACCACCACGATAATCTCTGAGTCCATACTTATGAAAGTAGGTAAAGTCTGCATGTCCGGGACGAAACACATCTTTAATATTTGTGTAGTCTTTAGACTTCTGATTTGTATTGTAGATAATCATAGCGATGGGGGTACCCGTAGAGAGTCCCTCAAAAACTCCGCTCAGTATCTCTACTTTGTCCGCCTCTTTTCTCGCAGTCTCAAACTCACTCTTTCCGGGTTTACGCCTGTCTAACTCACTCTGAATATATGCTTCATTTATCTTTAATCCCGCAGGCAGACCATCAAGCAGACACCCAATAGCCTTTCCATGAGACTCACCAAATGTACTAAAACGAACTCTCATTCCAAAACTATTCATCACTTTTCCTCTTTTAACATACGAACAGCCTCTTCAGCCGCTATCTGCTGAGCAATTTTTTTACTCTTTCCAACCGCACGGGCATACTCTTTACCCTCAATAAGTACAGCGACTTCAAACTCTTTAAGATGATCAGGTCCTCTTGATGCCATAACTACATACTCAGGTGTGATGCCAAAACGAGCCTGTGTTAGCTCCTGTAGAGTTGTTTTAAAATCTCTAAAAAGGGAATCCAAAGATATCTCTTTATGATTTTTCTCTATCAAATCTATCGCTATTTTGCTGACAACTTCTAGCCCTGCTTCTAAATAGATAGCACCCATTACTGCTTCAAAGGCATTGGAGAGCAATGAGGACTTCTCTCTACCACCATTATTCTCTTCGGCGTTAGAGAGTAATATGTAGTCCCCTAGGTTTAAAGATCGAGCGAGTTTATCAAAACCCGTCTCATTTACTAAAGAGGCTCGTATTTTTGAGAGTTTTCCCTCGTCTGATTTGCGAAATTTTCTAAACAAATACTCCCCTACTACCAAATCTAAAACAGCATCTCCTAAAAACTCAAGACGCTCATTATCGTAGGGCTGCTTATAACTCTTGTGTGTCAGCGCTTCGATAATGAGCGATTTATCTTTAAATGTGTATTCTAATTGTTCTTGTAGTATTTCTATATTTTTATTCATCTCTTCCTCTCTCTAACGAATCTTTCATCTGCTCTGCTGCCTCTCTTGCCAAGGTATCACAGCGCTCATTCTCTTCATGTCCATCATGCCCTCTCACCCAGATACCATGTATCTTGTGTGGTTTGGCAACTTCAATGTACTCTCTCCAAAGATCAGGGTTTTTCACCTTTTTAAAATCTCTCTTTATCCAGCCATCAAGCCACTCATTGATGCCTTTGATAACATAAGATGAGTCAGAGACGACATCCACCTCACAGGGTTCTTTTAGTGCCTTTAAACCCTCAATTACTCCTAATAACTCCATTCTATTATTTGTCGTATGTTCATGAGCGCCAAAGAGTTCCCTCTCTTTCTCCCCATATCTCAAAATCACACCATATCCACCCGGCCCCGGGTTACCAAGCGCACTACCATCACTGAAAAGAGTTATTTTCTTCACTAAAATCCCTGTTATAATCTTTACTGAGACTCCACTCTACTCTTGCTGTATCTATGGAGTGACACGCCGCACATCTGTTAAAAGCGAAAGGATACACCTGCTTACAATTAGCACAGATATACTCAAAACTCAGCGTTGCATTGGCTCTGTTTTTAAGTTTTATAAGTACATCAAATTCAAAGATAGCACTTGATTGTGCTAAGTTTATATACCCTTTAGCACTATAGAGTTCTCGTAAAAATCCGTTATTTGAAATTATATCCAAATTCAAATCTTTTAACTCCAGATTCCACAAAATATCTGCCACTAATTCACCCTTTGAACTATCAAAATTGCTCCATGCTAAAGAGGGATTTACACGAAACAGATACTCATAAACAAGATAGACCATCTGGTGTGACGCTTTATATATCTCTAATATCTTTAACGCCTTTTGATCTTGCGAGAACTCCATAGAGTTTAAAATCTCCATCAGTTTTAGGTAAGTAGTATCTAAGGAGATATCTTTTTCTAACTCATCAAGCGGCTCTAAAACTTCAAGAGCTGCCTTATAGTCACGCATATATTCGTAAACTAAGAGAAGATAACTGAGTGCTTGGGGTGTACGTGGATTCACTCTTAAAATCTCTAAAAAAATCTGCTTAGAACGCTCTAAAAAGCCCGCTTTAAAGTAGGTTTTTCCGAGAAGAAACATTATCTCTTTTTTGTTCTCATAACTACCAACATTTAACATCTCAGTATAAATTTCGATGCTTTTTTCAAACTCTCCATCTTTTGAGTAGGAGTGTGCTAAGAGTAACCAAGACTTCTCTGAGAGTTCTCCTTTAGAGATGAGAACTTTAAGTTCACTCTGTGTAGGCAGCGTGTTAAACTGCTTTAAAAATCTATCTAAATACTTCGTATCTTCTGAGCGTTTATATTTACTCCACCAGTAAGAGAAAAAGGTTATCATGAAGATGATAACAAAAAAGATGATAACAGAAAAAAGAGGGTCACGAAACTCTATAAAAAAACTACCCATTATTCATACACCACAACTGCGTAGTCATCTTTGAGTCTGTAAAAAGTAGCATCAGAAGTTAGTTCCAAATCCTTTAACTTTCCGAGCTGAAGGAGTGAATTTCTGCCTACTTTAATCCCATTCTCTTTAAAAAATTTTCTGATATTTACAAACTTTACATCTGCAACAAACTTATACTCAAACTCCTTGTAGAGCTTCATCTTCTCATAAGAAAAAATATGTTCATTCACATGAAGCTGATCTGATGCAAATTTAATAGGCAGATGCCCTGAAAGGTCTGTTAAAATCTCTTGAATATGGAGATGTTTAGGAGGGAGTGTGTCTTTTTTTATAAAGACATACTTGTTGTTTAGTTTGATATTTTGTGTATTTTTCCAATACTTATAAGCCGGATTGGAGACACCAAGTTTTGAGGAGACCTCTCGCCAGAGCCAAAAAGAGTTAAGTGTACTCGGTAAGTGCGACATATCTCTTTGACTCCTTATTAGACTCTCTTTTTATGAAGATTATATAATCTTTTAGTTACAAGAGTCCTTAAAGAGGTTTTTAAAAGATTGAAGTTACTGCTTTCGTAACAACAAAACCACCAACAACAAGCCATACAAACATGCTTCCTGCAGTATAAAGCGGTGCTAGTCCAAGCCCTTTAAACTTTGAGAAGATTGTACCCATACCAAGTGCTGTCATCGCCATTGTAAGTAAAAATGTATCTATCTGATTGATACCTGC
>JALWSY010000030.1 GCA_027083035.1 Sulfurimonas sp.
TTCAGGAAATTCATTATGAGAAAAAGTTGGAAGTTTAAAGTTTGAATGCCCTTGAGTGATATGTAATGTAGAGTTTTTAACTTCTAAGTCTATATTTCCATCTTTGAGTATTCGTACTATATCTAAAAACTTTTTACCATTAGCAGTAATACTCCCCTGCTCTTTTATATCTACACTATCTGTTGATACCATAAAACCTATCTCATAGTCAGTAGCTTTTGCTGTAAGTATATTGTTTGATGCATTGAGATAGATATGTGATGTTATCTGTGATGTATCTTTTTTCTCTAAAAAAGGTCCTGCGTGAATAAGTATGTTTTCAAGTATTGATTTACCAATAGTTATAATCATCTGAATTTCCCTATTTATTTATATAATTTTAGTAAGTAGTAGTAGGAGGGTGTGAATAGGTGAAAAACCTACTTTCACTCCTATAAGCCTTACCTTTGTAGTGTGAAGGGAGAGTCTCACCCCATTCACATTGCTTCACTTCTCTAATTATATCTTTTTTTTTACAATTTATATATCTAGTTTAAGAAGAGGTAGTAATTTTGTTCATTAATTCATCGATTTTGAGTTTAAAGTCCTCATCATCTTTGATTAAATCGTTAATCTTTTTGATAGTGTGAGATATAGCTGTGTGATCTTTCATACCAAAGTACTGTGCGAGTTGTGGCATAGTGTTTTGGGTGAGTTCACGGCAGATATATATGGAGATTCTTCTTGCGTAAACTATGTTTTTACTGCGCCCTTTTGAGCGAATCTCACTCGGTTTTATATTGAGATCTTTTGCTACTATCTCTGTGATGGTGTCCATAGTGAGGTTTTCTCTCTTCTCATTCATCTGATCTTTTAAGACATTTTTTGTAAACTCCAAATCTATCTCTATGTGCATCAGTTGCGAGTAGGCGTGGAGTTTTGAGAGAATGCCCTCTATCTCACGGACATTACTATCTATGACTGTGGCTATGTAGTTGACTATCTCTTTTGAGAGTTTTACTTTGTTAATCTCACACTTTTTCTCTATGATGGCTATCTTTGTCTCTAATTCAGGAGGCTGAATATCAGCCACCAAACCCCACTCAAAACGGCTTTGAAGTCTCGCTTCAAGACCGCCTATCTTTTTTGGGTGTTTATCGGCTGTCATAATTATCTGCTTTCCAGCCCCTTTGAGTGCTTCAAAGGTGTGAAAAAACTCCTCTTGAATCCCCTCTTTTCCACTTAAAAACTGAATATCATCTATGAGCAAAACATCACATTTACGGTACTTCTCCTGAAAACGCTCCATTGTTTTGTTGCGCACATGACGGATAAAGTCATTTAAAAACTGCTCAACTGTAGTGTAGATAACAATCTTTCCCTCATTTTGCAGTACATTTCCTGCAGCCTGCATCAGGTGAGTCTTCCCAAGTCCGACACCACCGTAGATAAAGATAGGGTTGTAGGTAGTTCCGGGATGTTCACTCGCACTCTTTACACCAGCATAAGCAAACTGATTTGATCCTCCTACCATGAAGTTAGAGAAGGAGTGAGAGGGGTTTAAAAGCGAACTTCCCTGTTTTATTTCCGTTTTTTTCTTTGTTTTTCTCTTATCAAGAAGATTTTTGAGTGTTATTTTAACAGTAACTTTAGATCCAGTTTTTACTTCAAAGAGATGTGCTATCTTATTTGTATATTTGTTTTTTATCCAGTTGACTACAAGTGCATTTGGAGCGTAGTAGATAGCCAACTCCGGTGTTGATTTTTTCACATCATATGTAAGCTGTTTAATATAGCGCCTATACTCGCTCTCACTAATCTCTTCTTTTAAATTTTGTAGTATCTCTTGTCCAATATTCACATAAAACCCTATTTGCTTGATTTATAAGTGAATAATAGCCTTTACATCCATAATTTTGGGTTAAAAAAGAGTGTGAATAGAGAAGTTATTCACATTTTCTATAAAGTTACCCTATAATGATATAATAATTTTAAATTACCTTCAAGGGTACAAAAATATGATAATACTTGGCATAGATCCGGGAACGAGAAATATGGGTTATGCACTTATAAGACTGGAAAATTCTAAAATCTCTCTCGTTGAGGCTGGACTTATCAAGATGAAAGCAGAAGATTTACAGTTTCAGATACCGCAGATGGTGGAGGGGCTTGATAGAATCTTTGCAAATCATAAGGTCGATGAAGTAGCAGTAGAAGATATATTTTATGCTCATAACCCTGCTACAACCATAAAACTTGCTCAGTTTCGCGGTGCTATTATGCTTAAACTTCTCCAAGAGTTTGGGCAGTTTAGTGAATACACAGCACTACAGGTTAAACAGGCGATAACAGGAAAAGGAAAGGCTGCAAAAGAGCAGGTAAATTTTATGGTAAAGAGACTTTTAAATATAAAAAAAGAGATAAAACCACTTGATATCTCCGATGCGATGGCAGTAGCCATTACCCACTCACAAAGAGTAAGATTTCAAAAAAAAAAGAAAGAGTAAATTATGAGAGATATAGGTCTGCTTGGTGCGATATCTATTGGTGTTGGTGGTATGGTTGGTGGGGGTATCTTTGCTGTTTTAGGTGAAGCTGTCTCTTTGGCACATAGTGCAACTACTTTTGCTTTTTTTGTTGCTGGTTTTGTAGCCCTGCTAACATCCTACTCCTATGCAAAACTCTCTGTCTATTTTCAAAATAGAGGAGGAACAGTTACCTTTATAGATGGAGCCTTTGGGCATAATCTGCTCTCAGGTTCCGTAAATCTGATGCTTTGGCTCAGTTATCTGGTTACTATCTCACTCTATGCTGTAGCTTTTGCATCCTATGGTGAGACCTTTTTTACAGATAAGTCATCTCTTTTGCATCATATACTTATCTCAACGGCAATTTTACTCCCTGCACTTATAAACCTTGTAAGTGCCTCTTTTGTGAGTAAGTCAGAGACACTTATAGTGGTTATAAAAGTTGTTTTGTTAGTGGTTATCATTGTGAGTGGGGCTTCGTATGTTGACACAAATCGTCTTTCACTTGGAAATGGTTTTTCTCCCTTTGGTACAGTAGTCGCTGGAATGATAATCTTTGTAGCTTATGAGGGTTTTGAGCTGATAGCCAATGCGGCAGAGGAGATAAAAGATCCAAAAAAGAATCTGCCGCGTGCTTTTTACGCCTCTGTTTTGTTTGTTATACTGCTCTATGTACTTATAGCGATTATAAGTGTGGGGACTGTTCCTGAAGCACAACTCTTAGAGGCAAAAGATTATGCTCTTGCCATCGCTGCGAAACCGGCACTCGGTCAGGTTGGTTTTACCATAGTAGCCATAGCTGCTCTGTTAGCAACATTTTCGGCTATCAACGCTACCATTTATGGTAATGCTCGTTTAGGTTATATTATCGCGACAAAAGGAGTGCTTCCAAGAGTGCTTGCTAAGGAGAAGCGAGAGATTCCTTTTATGGGAATTATTATTACCCTGCTGCTTAGTCTTATTTTGGCAAATAGTATCAATCTTGATGCTATCGCTATTATAGGGAGTGCTAGTTTTTTACTGCTCTTTTTTATAGTCAATCTGAGTGCTTATAAATTAAGGAAGAAGATAGAAGCAAAGGGGTATATTCTCATCCCTTCCATTGTTGCAACTTTTTTGGCACTCAGTACACTTATGTATCACACCTATAACTCAAACCCTAAGGCTATAGCTATCTTTGTGAGTTTTGTTGT
This sequence comes from Sulfurimonas sp., assembly GCA_027083035.1. Classification (GTDB taxonomy): domain Bacteria; phylum Campylobacterota; class Campylobacteria; order Campylobacterales; family Sulfurimonadaceae; genus Sulfurimonas. Next base: position 3,701 of record JALWSY010000030.1, read on the forward strand.
TATCTCTTTTTGTTTTGAATTCTTTTATGGACGACTTATTCGTGGGCATATCTTTCATAGACTATATGATGTGCAGGAGTAGTTTTAAATTTATTAAGAAAAATTATGATAGTATGTGTCTATCTATTTTTTTGGATGTAAGTTATGGCAAAAAGTAATATTTTAATAGTAGATGATGTTGTTGAGAATATTCAGGTAGCTATGAGTATCTTAAAAGAGGATAATTATGAGTTCTCTTATGCACAGAGTGGTGAAGAGGCTCTGAAGCTTCTTAAAAACACACCTTTTGACCTTATTTTGCTTGATGTAATGATGCCGGGAATTGATGGGTTTGAAGTCTGCAGACGTATTAAAGATGATCCGCAGTTAATGGATATTCCTGTTGTTTTTTTGACTGCAAAGGTAGATATAGACTCTGTATCTACAGGTTTTGAAGTAGGTGGTGTTGATTATATTACGAAACCTTTTAACTCTGATGAACTACTGATGCGTGTGCGGACGCACATCAAACTCTACAGGTCACAAAAACTACTTAAAGAGAATAACCTCTCTTTAGAGACAAAGATGCACTTTGAGCATAAAAGGATTCTGAGTGAGTTAGAGGAGAATCAAAAAGAGATGATTTTTATCCTCTCAGAGTTGGTAGAATCTATCTCCGATGAGACAGGAAAACATATAAAAAGAGTAGCAGAATATACAAGACTCTTGGCACACTATCATGAGTCCATAAGTGAAGAGGATGCAGATGTAATGTATTACGCTTCTCCTATGCATGATATAGGAAAAATTGCTATTCCTGAAACTATTTTACATAAGCAGGGTCCTCTGAGTGAGGAGGAGTTTAAGATTATGAAGACGCATACAACCAAGGCGCATGAGTATCTTGGATTTGCAAAACGTAAAATCATGAAAGCGGCGGATATTATCGCCTATCAGCACCATGAGAAGTGGGATGGTACTGGTTATCCGCGAGGGTTACAGGGTGAGCAGATTCATATCTTTGGACGTATCGTTGCACTTGCAGATGTTTTTGATGCACTTACACACAAGCGTGTTTATAAAGAGGCATGGAGTGTTGATGATGCAGTTGAGTATATTAAAAATCATAAAGGGACGCAGTTTGATCCTTATCTTGTAGAGCTTTTTGAGGCGAATATAGATGAGTTTATCTCGATTTCAAAACTATAAGTTTCTTCTTCTTTTTTTTCTTTTTCTCTCAAATATTTTTGGAGCTGAAAATCCTCGCTTCTCGAAAGAGGAGCAGGAGTGGATAGCTTCACATCCTCTTGTAGAACTTGGAGCTGATTATAACTGGCCACCCTATGAGTTTCGTGATGCGCAGGGGAAGCATGAGGGGATAGCTGCGGATTATCTGAAACTTATAGCGCAAAAGAGTGGTTTGGAGTTTCATGTTACTACAGGAGTTTGGTCTAAGATACTCCAAAAGGCAAAAGATGGCGAGCTTGATGGACTGAGTTGTGCTGTAAAGACGCCAGATAGAGAGGAGTATCTGCACTTCTCTCCTCCTTACCTCTCCCTGCCTTTAGCGCTTGTCGTACAGGGTTCAAACAGAACTATAAAAGATATTAAAGATTTAGAGGGAAAAACTATAGCCTTAAACAAAGGCTCCTATCTGCATGAGTGGATGCAAAAAAACCATCCAGAGATAAAACTCTACTTTACTACCTCAAATATTCAATCCCTTGAAGCCCTCTCTTTAGGAAAAGTGGATGCCTACATAGGTAATATTGCTGTAACTACTTATATGATGCAGGAGAATTTTCTCTCTAACTTAAAGATAATCAATACACTCGAGGAGTTAGATACAGAGGTCTCAATAGCTATTTCAAAGCAAAAGCCATTTCTGCAAAGCATCATAGATAAATCTCTTGCTGCCATCACCGCACAAGAGAAGAGAGAGATACTCTCTAAGTGGTATAAAAATGCTCAAGGGTATAAGGAGGTTGTATCACTACTGAGTAGAGAGGAGCGTTTATGGGTAGATGCACACAAAAAGGTACGTTATAGCGAGGTGAACTGGAAACCACTCTCTATTATTGAGAGTGGTGAGATGCGAGGAGTCATACGAGACTATCTTGATATTATCTCAAAAAAAACAGGTTTAGAGTTTGTTTTTGAAGAGTCAAAATCGTGGCCTGAGGTACTTGAGAAATTTAAAAACAATCAGATAGATATGGTACCGGGCATCGGAGATAGCGGTGTAGAGATGCAGATGGGATTGAGTTCACACACTTTTGCAACTTTTCCTTTTGTTTTGGTAACAAACAATGCACACACTTTTATAAACAACATAGGAGAGCTTGCGGGAGAGAGGATAGCTGTACCAAAGTATTGGACAAGTTATAACTATCTGCTTGCACAACACCCTGAGATAGAAGTTATAGGAACAAAAGATATCTTTGAAGCACTCAATCTTGTAAAAACAGGAGATGCTGATGCTTTTTTAGGGCATCTAGCCGTTGCGATGTACTACGTGGGTACCTACTATCCAAATAGTCTCTATATTGCTGGAAATGGAAACTTTAAGTTTAATCATAAGATACTGCTACACAGGGATGCAAAACAACTCCTCACCATCATAAATAAGGCGCTAGACTCCTTAACCGAGGGGGAGAAGTTAGCGATAAAGAACAGATGGCTTAAGATAGAGGTAAAGGAGGCACAAGACTATACCCTTCTCTTTGAGATAGCGGCTGTTTTGTTGCTGATGATTCTTGCTAGCTTTTACTGGAATAGAAAACTCTCTTTTGAGATTCAAGAGAGAAAGAGAGTAGAGAATGCTCTGCTTCTAGAAAAAGAGAACTTTAAAACACTCTTTGACAAGGTTGCTGATGGCAATCTTATCTTACAAAATGGAGTGTTTATCCTTGCCAATGATGCAGCATTAAAGATGTTGGCTCTTCATGATGCAGAGGAGTTGCGTGAGGCACGACCTGAGGATTTTTCTCCTGAGTTTCAGCCTGTTGGGAAGCGTTCAGATACTCTTGCAGCGAAGTATATTCACTCCTGTTTGCGCAAGGGAAGTGAACGCTTTGAGTGGCTACACAGAGATGCAAAAGGAAAGAGTTTTTGGGTTGATGTAGGTCTGACAAAGATTCACTATCAGGATACAGAAGCCATCTATGTTGTCTGGAGAGATATATCTGAGCAAAAAGAGCTGCAAAAGAGTTTAGAGCAGGCACGAGAGATGGCAGATGCCGCAAACAGATCGAAGTCGGAGTTCTTGGCAAATATGTCTCATGAGATAAGAACACCTATGAATGCCATCATGGGATTTACAGAGCTTTTAGATGAGCAGCTCCGAGAGGAGCGACTCAAATCCTATGTAAAGACTATACAAAATGCAAGTAACACTCTACTCACACTCATAAACGATATCTTAGACCTCTCCAAAATAGAGGCGGGAAAACTCAAAATTGAGATGAAACCGACAAACCTTTTTCATCTCAGTAGTGAGATAAGTTCTATCTTTATGATGAGTGTGAAAAATAAGGGGCTTGATTTTATTGTCGATGTAGATAAAAACTTGCCAAACTCTCTTTTGATTGATGAAGTAAGATTGCGTCAGATTCTCTTTAATCTGATTGGAAATGCTGTAAAATTTACAGAGAGCGGGTATATTAAGCTTAGTATCAAGGCTTTTAACATTAAAGAGCATCTCTCGAAGCTTGATTTAGAGATAGTTGTTGCAGATAGTGGTATAGGAATAAAAAAAGATCAGTTAGAGAAGATATTTCAAGAGTTTGAACAACAAGAGGGGCAGGATAACCGTAAGTTTGGAGGCACAGGTTTGGGACTTTCTATCTCTAAACGCCTCTCTATGATGATGGGTGGGGATATCTCGGTAGAATCTGAAAAAGGAGCAAAGTTTACCGTACATCTTTATAATGTGAATATCTCTTCACTTGAGAGTGAGGTAGCTGATGGGAGTGATAAGAGGGAGTATTTAGAGTTTGAAGAGGCAAAGATTTTAGTAGTAGATGATATCGCAGATAATTGTGAACTAATCATTAAAAATTTTGAGGGTTCTAAGATAGCAGTTGTGAGTGCTGCAGATGGAGTAGAGGCGATAGAGTGCTTTAATCGTGAGAAGCCAGACCTTATCTTGATGGATATTCGTATGCCAAATATGGATGGATATGAGGCTGCGAGGGAGATTAAAAAGTTAAGTGATATACCGATTATAGCGCTTACTGCTTCTGTGATGCGAGATGAGCATGAGCGTGTAAAGAGTGAAGATTTTGATGGGTATCTTAGAAAACCTGTCTTGAGAAATGAACTCTTTGGAGCTATTGCAGCGTTTTTAGAGCATAAAAGTATTAGAAAACAAAAAGAAGAAAAGAGTGAGCAGGTTGTTTTAAGTGCAAAGGCAAAAGAGCAGTTAAGCACACTCCTCTCTGTTTTAAATGAGAAGGTTGTGCCACTTCATAGTAAGGCAATTGATAGTAAAAACATTTCAGACATTAAAGAGATGAATGGGGCTATAGAGAAGATTGCATCAGAGTATGATGTAGCTTTACTTCAAAAGTATGCAAAGGGTATGCGTGATGCAGTAGATATATTTGATATCGCCAAGATGGAGCGACTTTTACGGGAGTTTAGTGAGATATTAGAGAGACTAGAGGGAGAGAGATAGATGGCAAAGGTAGTTGTTTTAAGTGGAGCGGGTTTGAGTGCCGAGAGTGGGATATCTACTTTTCGAGATAGTGACGGACTCTGGGAAAACTATGATGTGAGTGTGGTTTGTAACTACGACTCGATGCAAAAAAATGCAGAACTTACCATAGAGTTTTATGATAAGAGACGCGCGGAGTTAGAGAGTAAAGAGCCAAATAAAGCACATAGAGTTTTAGCAAGACTTAAAAAAGAGTACCCAAATGAGATAGCGCTTATCACACAAAATGTAGATAACCTCTTTGAGAAAGCAGGTTTAGAGAAGAGCGAGGTGATGCATCTACATGGCTTTTTACCTGAGCTTCGTTGTCAAAACAGCAGTTGCGCTGAAATCTTTACAGTAGGCTATGCGTCGCAGAGTAGTTTTCATAATGGAGTCTGCCCCTCATGCGGTACACCTCTGCGACCAAATATAGTCTTTTTTGGAGAAGCAGCCCCTATGTATGAATCACTAAACCGTGAGTTAAATGATTGTGAAATGTTAGTTGTTATAGGTACAAGCGGTAATGTTATAGGTGTAAACACGATGGCAAATTTTGTTTCAAAAGCTATCCTAAACAACTTAGAAGCAAGTCCCGCCATAGAGGAGAATCTCTTTGATATAGTACTCTATAAAAAGGCGACAGAGGCTATTGATACTATTGCTTATGAGATTGAGAGTTATTTGGATAGTGAATTTTAACCTCAACAACCTTTAAAACATTTTATTATAGCATCTCTCTATAGGAAAATGCATGAAAGTTGAAATATCGAGACGAAGATTTTTACAAGGCTCTGTAGCACTAAGTGTGGTTGGTGTTAGCTCTGCATCAACACTACTAAGTGCAAAGAAAAAGCCACTTCTCTCTTACTATAAAGTTCCTACGGTTTGTGAAATATGTGTTAATAAGTGTACAGCTTTTGCAGATGTGAAAGATGGCATCGTAAAAAAACTCGACCCTAATCCGCTCTTTCCAAAATCAAGAAATATGTTGTGTGCTAGAGGGGATGCAGCTATTCACACTCTCTATGATCCTGATAGGCTGAAGTATCCACTTGTACGCATAGGCAAACGAGGGGATGGAAAGTTTAAACGAGTGAGTTGGGATGAAGCTTATGAAGCTATCTTGCATGGAACTGACCTCTTTAAAGGAATGGCGCAGATTCTTGATGAGGAGAGAGATAACCGATCTACTCTAGGCTACTGTGCCGGTGAGGGTATGGCGGAGCATACTTTTAAGCAGTTTATGAGTGAGCTTCTAGGCTCTGTAAACTTTGTCAACCACTCCTCTATCTGCCTTAAGACTACTATAGCTGGGTATGCTCTTACACTTGGTGCTTATGGAAAAGCTGACTTGGAGAACGCTTCGTATGTCATCATGGCAGGGGCAAATCGTGCAGAAGCAATTTTAACTCCCGATACTATGGATATGTTTAAAAGAACACGAGGAAGAGGTCTTAAACTTATAGTCCTTGACCCTCGCTACACAAATACAGCTGCTCATGCAGATAAGTGGCTAGGGATAAAGGTGGGAACTGACCTCGCCTTTGTCTTAGCGCTGACTTATGTTGTGATGAAAGAGACACTCTACAACAAAGAGTTTGTAAAAAACAATATGAACGGTTTTGAGGAGTATAAAAAGCATATCTTAGAGAAAAACTACACACCTGAGTGGGCAGAGCAGATTACGGGCATCGATGCAGATACGATACGAACTATCGCAAGAGATTTTATGGCACACGCTCCGAAGGCCATCTACTACCAAGGGCGACGCACGGCTTGGAGTCTGCAGGATTTTCAACTTCGTAGGGCGCAGGCTATCTTCTCTGCTTTAGGTGGCGGTGTGGATGTAAAAGGGGGCATAGTCTTTGGAAAGAAAATCCCTCTTGCAAATCATAGTGTTGATGCACCCACTTATAAAAATCAAAAACAGCGTATAGATAAAAGTGTCGCCTCTTTTGTAGGGACAAGTGGCTCTTGGATAGGGTTTAGAAATATGATTGCTGAGGGAACTACACCCTACCCTTTGCGTGCACTCTTTAGTTACAAACAAAATCCTATGCAGTCTATTCCAAATGTTGCAAAAACGCGTCAAATGTTTGAGAAACTTGATTTGGTAGTGACTATAGAGACTATGCCGAGTGATACAGCGATGATGTCGGATGTTATTTTGCCTGAGTGTACCTATCTGGAGCGTGAGGATCCTGTGAAATCTTTTGCGGGAGTGGAGCCTGCTATCGTTTTAAGAAACAAGGTGATAGAGCCTATGTATGAGTCAAAGGCACTCTTTGATATACTTAAGGGTTTAAGTAAAAAGATAGAGAAACCACTCTTTGAAATCTCTGCAAAGTATGATGCAGAGCTAGGAGAGTATCTTGAAGACGATGGTTTTGAGGAGACTTTTAGAGATAACTTTTTTGATATATCAAGGGCTTATGAACACTCTCAAGAGTCTATAAATAGACAAAGAGTTGTGGAGTATTATGGAGAAGAGGCGTATAAAACACTCAAAAATAGGGGTGTTTATTATCCAAATATGGAGGAGTATTTCAAAAAGATATCTGAAAATGAGTATGTTTACTACCCTGAAGACAAAAAATACTACACAACAGCAGGGGAAGAGAGAGTAGATGCGCAAGATACCTGCATTGATGCAAAAGAGATAGCTTCCTTGAAAAAATCTTTTAGAACAAACTCGGGAAAAATAGAGTGTTATCTTGAAAAGATGCAAGAAAAAGGAGTAGATCCAATGCCTACTTGGAGAGATGCACTCTACAAAGAAGCACCACGAGGAAAGTTTAAGTTTATTTCGGGAAGACACGCTTTGCAAACTCAAAACTCCACGGCGAACAATATAATGCTTCTTGATGTTATGCGAGAGAACTATCTTTGGATAAATAAAGAGCAAGCCGATGCAAGAGGTATAGAGTTTGGAGATATGCTAGAGGTGAGTAGCTCGGTGGGAAGTGTGAGGATAAAAGCTTACCCTACCATTAAGATTATCAAAGATGTTCTCTTTTATGTGCATGGTTTTGGTCAAGAGTCCACCGGTTTAACCTTTGGGTACCGTAATGGAGCGAGTGATAATATGATTATCGAAGATACGATAGAGAGTGTCTTTGGCTCCGCTGCTATGCATGAGACCATCGTAGAGATAAGGAGAGTGTAGTATGAACTTTGCCATGGCACTTGATTATCAGAGTTGTATAGATTGTAAGGCGTGTGAAGTTGCCTGCAAAGAGGAGAATGGAGTTCAGTTAGGAGCTGATAAGCAGAGAATCTGGGTTACGCAGGTGGAAAAAAGTATCTTTGGTCAGCCTTTTGTCTCTTTGCATCCCTCACAATGTAATCACTGTCTTGATGCACCCTGTGTGGATGTTTGCCCTACGGGATCGAGTTACTTTGCCCTTGGTGGTATTGTGATGACAGATAAAGATACCTGCATACTCTGTAAAGGATGCATGGAAGCCTGCCCTTATGATGCGCGTTTTGTGGATGATACTCATGTGGCAGTCGATAAGTGTACCTTCTGTTATGATACGCGCCTTATCAATGGTGAGATGACTACGGCTTGTCAGGCAACTTGTCCTACGAAGGTAAGACTCTTTGGCAATCTCGATGATGCAGAGTCTGATTTAGTAAAACTCCTCAAGGAGAGACGTTTTTATGTGCTTAAAGAGGAGGAGAAGACAGTTCCAAAACTCTTCTATCTGCTTCCCGAAAATGACAATTATTACGCCATTAACTCTGTAAGTACCGATACAAAGATATATACCTATGATACATTTGTACCGATTTTAGAAGCAGCAAAAGCAAAAAGGGAGAAGCAATGGAAAGTGGCGATACTTTAGACTTTACAATAAACAAACTTACTCTCAAGCACTTCTTGAGTGATAAGGTCCTTCTGCTCTCTTATGTATTTTTACTCTTTGCCATCTTTGGCGTTGTCGAGATGGTTTATGAGCGCTACTTTCTACTCTCAGCAAACGCCTTTGATGCGGGTTTACATCCCGGAAGTCGTGAGGTGGCAGATGCGATGAGGGAGGCTGTATTTGGTGCTGGTGGGGAGGTAAAGCGTGAAGCACCTTGGTCCTTGTATATAGTAAACTATATGTATTTGATTTATGTGGGTTCAGGGATTATCTTTTTGGTTGCTTTGATGGAGATTTTTGAGGTAGAAAATATCATCAATATGGCTGCGGAGTTTTTAACCCTTGGCGTTGCAATGCTCTTAGCAGGACTCTTTACTATCCTGATGGATTTAAACATACTCAATCTGTACTGGATGATTTTTCAGCCACAGTTTAGTTCCGGAATGTGGTTGATGATGCCTCTTTATATGATTTATATTCCTTTAGTGATTTTAGAAATTTATCTTATTTTGTCACATAAAAAGGCGTGGATAAAGCGAGTGGCTTTTGCTATAATTATCATGAGCCTGCTTGTGGAGCTTGTTGAGTTTTACATACAAGCAAAGCTCTTTGATATGAATTCAGCGAGACACCTGTGGACAACATACCCTGTTTTGCCTCTCTATTTTATGGTCTCATCCTTTTCAGCCTCTTTAGCTATTATGATTTTGTACTCTTATCTTCTGCGAAGAAATTGTAAACAGACCTATATTTTGGAACGCGCAACACTCTACTTTGTCTTAGCTCTTGGTGCGTATGAGGCGGTTGCTTATCTTTTCATAGATAAGAACTGGGCGCAGATTATTCTTTTTGGAGATTTTAAATACTACTTTTATCTTTATATAGCTCTGGCGGTAGTTATCCCTTTTGCACTCCTGTTTCGTCGTAAACTTACGCGTAAACTAAAGCTTCTTGCTGCTCTTTTTATCATCTGTGGAACATATCTAGGCAAACTCATCTTTGTTTATGGTGGTAATGCGTATCCAATGAGCAATAGATTTGGTGTTGGTTTTGAGAAGTATAGCGAGTATGAACAGGTAAAGGAGATTATCTTTTTTATGCCCTCATTTGGAGAGATTGCTGTTGTTATTGGCTCTTTTGGCATCTTTTTATTTATCTATAGAGTTGTGTATTTTCTTTTTCTAGCCACTAGAGAGTAAAAGAGTTCTCTATATAATTTTTTGGTATCATACAGGTAAGAGAGTACAAATAGGAAGAAGAATGAGTAAATTTAAAAATGTAACGGCTATCAAAGAGGCAAATATCTATTATAATGGAAAAGTAACAAGTAGAACTTTAGAGTTTAGTGATGGAAGTATAAAATCATTGGGGATTATGCTTCCGGGAGAATATACTTTTGCAACAAATGATGCAGAGATTATGGAGATTATGAGTGGGGAGCTTGAGGTAAGACTTCCAAATGAGGAGTGGAAAACGCTTAATACTCCAGAGACTTTTAGTGTTCCAGCTTCCTCCTCTTTTGATTTGAAGATAAAAACCGTTACGGATTACTGCTGTTCATACATAAAATAAAGTAGTTTCTTATGAAGACAAATAATAACTTTCATATTCTTATAGTTGATGATGAATTGATGAATATTGAGTTGGCAGAGATATACCTTGAGGAAGATGGGTACAGGGTTTCATCTGCAACAAATGCTAAAGATGCACTTGAGATAGTTCTTAATACGAAGATAGATTTGATTCTTTTAGATATCAATATGCCGGTAACTGATGGATTTGAGTTATGTAAGATTCTTAAAAAAGAGAGAAAAACAAAAGATATAGCAGTTATCTTTTTAACGGCACAGACAGATATAGAGTATATCTCAAAAGCTTTTGAAGTGGGCGGTGTTGATTATCTTACTAAGCCATTTTTTGGTGTAGAGCTAAAGGCGAGAGTAAAAACACAACTTGAAAAAGTCGCCTATCTTGAGGAGATAAAAAAGAAACAATCCAAATTAGCACAACTCTCAGTAACTGACCCGCTCACAAAACTGCATAATTCACTCTTTTTTGATGCACAGATACTCTCATATCAGAAAAGAGATGAGCGGTTTTGGTTTATTTATCTTAAAATCGAGCGATTTGAGAAGATAAATGAGCTTTATGGTTACTATGGAGCCAATAAAATTCTCAAACAATTTGCACAAATTCTTGAAGCAGTAGCTTTTAAAAATAGTATAGTAGGAAGGTTAGTAGGTGCGAGTTTTGGTGTTTTACTCAAAGATTATGAAGAGGAACAGATTAGAAAAGTAGTGGATGCACTCTTTTTAGCACTTTTAAAAGAGAAGAGACTTGATAAAGTTATCTCCCTAAAAGCAATCACTTACCATATAATAGACAGCTCAGTATCTGTTCCTCTCATTTATAAGAAGCTGCAATCCTCGATGCATGACATCGAGAAGAACCCGGAAGTTAACCAGCTATTTATAAAGTGACTCTATCTGCTCACAGAGGTGTTGCAGGTGTTTTATGATTAGTTCTCTCTTCTCTTTCTCCTCCTGTTCACTCCACCCTTCTAGCTCTTTTTCATACTTAGAGATAAGCTTGTAGAGCGTGTTAAAGCGTAAGTTGCCGCTAATACCTTTGATGTTGTGTGCTATAGCTGCATCAAGTTTTTCACTTGAGAGTCTGTTTATAATCTCTAGCGCACTTCGTTGAAAACTCCCCAAGAGTTTTTTGACTATTGCTGTACTTGGAAGTGATAGCTCTTTTGCAATTTTTTCAACATTTACACTATCAAAGTGTAAATGTTGTTTTTGAGAGCTTGTTTTATGTGTAAGATACTTCTCTAAAATGGCATCAAGCTCCTCAGGAATGAGTGGTTTTCCGAGTGTGTCATTTACTCCTGCATCAAGATATGTCTCTATATCGCTCTCTATAACATTGGCAGAGAGAGAAACGATGGCACCTTTATAGTTCTGTTCTCGTAAGATTTTGATAGCACTCAAACCATCAAGAATTGGCATATTTATATCCATCAGAGTAAGAGAGTAGTCTGCATCAGAGTTAATGGCATCTATCGCCTCTTGACCATTTGCTACTATGTCGTACTCTACACCTCTCTCTTCGAGCATAATGGAGATAAGCATTTGATTGGTCTCATTATCTTCTGCAACAAGAACTTTTCCATCATACTGTTTAATATTTTCATCAGAACTACTCTCTTGCGAGGAGAGATTATCGCTATTAGCAAAAGTGATGAGTTTATCAAAGAGAGCAGATCCTGTTAGAGGCTGCTCAAGGAGGTGAAATCGCTTATGGCTACAGTTAAATTCCTCTTCACTTCCCTCCACGAAGATGAGTTGTAGGTGTGGAAGTTGATTGAGAAGGTTTAAACAAGCCTCTCTATCAAAGAGTTGAGCGCATAGGATAAAAACATCACTACTTGCATCGAGTTGTTCTAGATTGTGAATCTCCTTAAAGTGACACCCCCACGCCTCTAGGTAGGTGCTTATATTAGCATTTATAGCACACTCTATTTCATCATCGGGATAGAGTATGTTTATAGAGAGATTGCTTAGATGAGAATCTTTTATCAAGGCTGGAGAAGCATCTACAATAGGAAGTTCAAGTTCAAAAAAGAATTCACTCCCTACCCCTTTTTGACTCTTTACATGGATGGAGGCACCCATCATATTGATATATTTGTTACTTATAGCAAGTCCAAGTCCTGTTCCACCAAACTCTCTGCTTATTGAGTTGTCTGCTTGAGAGAATGCTTTAAAGATTGTGGGAAGTTTCTCTTCATCGATACCTATACCGCTGTCTTTTACACTAAAAAGAATTTTTGCACGATTCTTTGTGGTCTCTTGAAGTCGTATGGAGAGATTGACCACACCGTGGGAAGGGGTGAATTTCATAGCATTGCTGATGAGATTATTCATTACCTGTTTGATTCTTTGTGCATCACAGAGGAGAGTTTTTGGAATCTTTGGGTCGATGTATGTGAAATACTCTATATGTTTTTGTCTTGCAAGAGATGCAAAAGTAGCAACAACGGCTTCCATGTCTGCAAAGAGGTTCGATTCTGTCTCATAGAGGGAGAGTTCACCACTCTCTATCTTAGAGAAGTCCAGAATATCATTGACGATATTAAGGAGAGTTTGTCCGCTTCTGTGAATGATATCTACATATTTTTTTACATCTTGATCTAGCTCTTTTTTCGCTAAAAGGTCGGTAAAGCCTAAAATACCATTGAGAGGAGTACGGATTTCATGGGACATATTTGAGAGAAACATCGATTTGGCTTGCTCTGAAGCGTGTGCTTTTATCAGAGCCTCTTCGAGTTGTGTAATATCATAAAGATTCACAACATAGTCTTTATCTATTTTTTTTATGATTACATTGAAGGTGTGAATGGTTCCATCTTTAATAAGTATCTTTGCTTTGTTTGTCTCTGCCGTGCCATCTGCTATCTCATCAAGCCAATTCGGGTATTTTTTAGGATTAGTATAGCCCTCTTCCTCCAAAAAAAGATCACAAATGCAGAAGTGATCCTTTCTGAAATCTTCAAAATTTTTATACTCTAGATACTCAAAAAGCTTTTTGTTGACCTTGAGCATACCTCTCTTTTTTGAGGTGTAGATAACAATACTGTCTTGATTGTCAAAAATGGCTTTAATAAGCCTCTCTTTCTCTTTTACTTTTTTGTTAGAGAGAACCTGCTTTGTTACATCTTGACTAATAGAAAAATACTCTTGAACATGATCTTGTGCATCTGTTATGGGAAGTATGGATGCATCGGTATAATAGATTGATCCATCTTTTGCACGGTTAGAGAGCAGACCTTTCCATACTTTTCCTTTTTGAATAGTGTGCCACATATCTCTGTAAACATCATCTGAAACAGCCCTATCGCGTATAATATTGTGACTTTTTCCAATAAGCTCTGATTGCATATATTTACTTGTTTTACAAAACTTATCGTTCACATAGGTGATGATTCCATCTTTATCTGTTTTAGAGATAAGAGAAGTTATATCTACTACTCTTTTATACTGTTCTAGCAGTTTTACATTTTTTTGAAGTTCTAAGGAGGTCTCTTGTATAAAGTTGGTTAGGGCGTCTAAAATTGTATTATTGATATCCTTTTTGCTATCTTCTGTTAGCTCTTTTTTACTCTTTTTCTCTTTTTTTCTTTTCTGCTTGAGATTTTCAGAAAGAACGAGCATCGTTGTTGTACAGTTGAGTATTGCATTACTCTTTGTGGTACTGTAAAACTCTCCATAGGTGAAAAATCCTGCCGTAGGAGCTATCTGTTCAAAGGATGAGAACTCTTGTTCAAGCTCTTTATCTAGAAGTGCTTTTCTGACAACACAGGAGTAAAAGTAGATAGCTTCAGCAGGATGTTTGTTAACTTTTTTACTTACTCTATTTGAACTAGTAAAGATTTTTGATGTATTTAAAAAGCCAAACTGTACCTCTTGTCCCTTTTTGAGGGGTCCTGCGAAAACGAGAGATTTTCCTTGAGCTGCTAAAGGTGTTCGGGCGATTACTGTATTTCCCTCTTCGTAGAGTAGCTGGAAATCTGGCAGGGCTTGTGTGTTATGTGTAAAGATATCCTCTCCAAAATATTTTATAAAGAGTTCTTTAGCATCTATACCATCTATGGAGTGTACTATATTCCCATCAGAAGAGGTAATGGTGAATTTTTTTCCAATGGGGACTAGGTTGAGATTGTAGTTATTGTTTGCATAAAGATTTTCACCAGAAAAAGAGACCCCCACAGCTCCTTTGTTATAAATGTTATTGTTATAAAATATAAATGTTTTTTTGAGTTTGAAGTTATCCCCTGCAAGACCACCAGAGATAACAAGTTTTGAGTTTTTCTCTTTAATGCCTTGGATGAACCCCTCATAATCCTCACCTAAAAGCCCTTCACTTAAGAGAATAGCTGCTTTAGTATGCTTCTGTGTGATTTTTTTTGAAATTTTTTTCCCATGTTTTTTATCAATGGTATCTACATAGTGGAGTTGTAGCTTTGTTTTTTCAAAAAGAGAGAGGGAGATTACAGTCTCATTATCATACATCTTGCCCCTTGAAATCTCACCAGCAGTAGTTGCTCCAATAAGATTTGCTTTTGGAAAAACTTCTTGGAGTGTGGAGAGTATCTTAGCAATCTTTCTCTTTTTAGATTCAGATGTAAAAACTTGTATTAATTGCGCATTATAGCGCTCCTGTTGTGATGCTTTTATTGCACTATGCATCATTTTTGCATCGCTATACAGAAAAGTAATATGTCGCATTTTCAATCCTCTATAAATTTTTTTATTGTAGTTTCTAACTCATTTATATCAAGAGGTTTTGCAATATGTGCATCAAAGCCATGTTTCTCTATTTTTTGAATATCCTCTTGAGTGTTAAGTGTTGTAAGGGCTATAATCGCTCCTTTATAGGAGTATCTATTTCGTAAAACAGTAAAAAGTTCATACCCATCAATATCTGGCATCATTATGTCTGTTAGTATAATATCAAATTTATTTGGTTCTCTCTGTAGCAGCTGCTTTGCGCTAGAAGCTGTTTTTATGGTAGCATTTGGAAAGGCAAGAGTAAGCATCTCTTCGACTAATATTCTATTGAGTTCATTATCATCGACAAAGATAATTTTTACACTCTTATCACTTTGTACAGGGATGTCTTCGTTGATAGGGAGACAATTTTCATCTTTATAAATCTCTTTAATCTCTAAAAATTTATCAATATTATCCAAAAAAAGGTCTATGAGGTGTGGATCAAAATGTGTTCCTGCATCTTTTTTCATGATGGAGAGTACCTGCTTAAGCGGCATGGCTTCTTTATAACATCGTTTTGCAGTAAGTGCATCAAAGACATCGGCTATGGCGATTATTCGGGCGTAGAAATGTATCTCTTCTCCCTTAAGTCCTTGTGGATAGCCGGAGCCGTCATACTTTTCATGATGCTCTAGGGCAATTATTTTTCCAGCGTTAAGAACAGGAAAACGCTCTGCACCCTCTAGCATCTGCGCCCCTATCTTTGCGTGTGTTTTCATGATTTCAAATTCGTGAGGTTCAAAACGACCCGGTTTAAGTAAAATAGAATCAGGAATTGCAATTTTTCCAATATCGTGAAGTGGTGATGCGTACAAAATGAGTTCTACCTCTGCATCACTCAGTCCTGCTAACTCAGCAAGTAGTTTTGAGTAGTGACTCATGCGTTTAATATGACCACCAGTTTCAGGGTCACGAGATTCACTCGCACGACCAAGTCTGACAGATATCTCAAACTCTGTCTCTTTTGAAAGTTTGAGTGCTTTTTCTAACTCTGCGGTTCTTTGCTGGACTTTTTCTTCTAAAATCTCATTTTGCTTGTTTATGGTTTTAGTATAGTGGTTGAGTCTTGCATAGTTAATTGTTCGTGCGCATAACACATCAATATCATAGGGCTTTGTGATAAAATCACTCGCTCCACGCTCTAACGCCTCTCTCTCCTTCTCTGTATTTGCTGTAACCATAAGTATGGGAAGGGTATGTAGTTGCAACTCTTGACGGATATGTTGAAGTACATCAAGACCACTTATCTGAGGCATACTGATATCAAGAAGCACGACATCAAACTCATTTTTTGTAAGGAGATTAAGTGCATCTTGAGCATTTTGTGTAAAAGTAAGAGTGACATTATCGTAGCGCGCAAAGGCTACTTCTATCAGTTCTAAGTTAAAAGGCTCATCATCTATAGCAAGTATAGAGTAGTTTTCCATAGAAATCTCTATAAATGCTTTGAGACTAAAGCACTCAAAGATGTGGCATCTAGCGCTCCAGAAATTCTCTCAACCTCTTTTCCATTTTTAAAGACTATTAATGTCGGAATGCTTCTAATGCCAAAACGCGCACCCAGATTTTGTTCATTTTCAGTATTTACCTTTGCAAAGAGTGCTTTGAGGGGAAATCTTGAAGCAGCCTGTTCAAAAACAGGTGCCATCATTTTGCATGGACCACACCATGGCGCCCAAAAATCAACGATAACAGGAATATCACTATTTATAACTACTTCGTCAAAGGTACTACTTCTAAGCTCTACTGGGTTATACGCAAGAAGTGAATTTTTACACTTTCCACAGTTTGCTTTTTTATAACTCTCTTTTTGTGGTACATTGTTTACACTAAGACAGTGTGGACATACTACTCTCATTTTGACTCCTTAAAAGATTCTATGGTCTCAGCCATACCGAAATCGGGATGTTTTTTTGGCTCTAGTATAACTTGAGCAAGTTTGTTATTATCATGGTTTATGATAATAGGTGCTAGGAAGTTTATAGTTGACTTCTCTAACGGTTTTTGAATAACAAGAATGTTATAAACACTTACTTTAGAGTTTTCATCAATCTCTAAAAGAACCTTGATATCTGTTGGCACATCAAAGGAGTATTCTCTTAGAGCATAAGGATTTACTATCGTAAACGAGATATTTTCATCCTCTGTATCCTTCAATGTTGAAAAAAGAGAATCAATCTCCACAATTTCAACACTTTTTGTATCAGGAAAACCAAGTAACTCTCCACGAACATCATAACGCATATATCATCCTTCTAAAATAAACCCTCTTGAGATTTAAAATTGTCTGCGAGTATGTAACAAGTGGCATTTTTTAAAGAGGAGATATCTTTATGTATGCCAATGCCACAGGCAAAAGTAGTACCCTCTTTGATAATGCTAATGCCATCACTCATATCTACATAAGCAATTTTCGCACCATCTACAAGTCGTGCATCCGATACACCAAAAAATTGTAATGTTATTGTTATCCAATCAAAAGCACGAGCCTTGTCTTGGACTGCAAAAGTCACCTCTATCTGTGTTGGTGAGATAATCTCTAAAGAGCGAAATTCTGCATCCTTAAAACTATCAAAACGTTCTAAATCAATCCCTATTGACACCCAACACACTCCATACTTCTATCTTCTACATCACTTGCCATCTCTGGAGATTGTGAGCGGAGATAGTAAGTTGATTTGAGTCCAAGCTTCCATGCAAGCATATAAATCTCATTGAGGTAGCGACCACTAGCCTTATCAAGAGTGATAAAGATGTTAAGCGATTGCCCCTGATCTATCCACTTTTGACGAATTGCCGCCGCTTTGATAAGTACCGTCTGGTTCAAGTCATACGCAGGTGTGTAGTAACTCCAAGTATCAGGTGATAGCTTAGGAACAACAACAGGAATAAGCCCAGAGAGATTCTCCTCAAACCACTTTCTCTTAAAAACCGGTTCGATAGCCTGTGTAGTCCCCGTAAGAATAGAGATAGAACTTGTAGGTGCAACAGCCATAAGGTAACCGTTACGCATACCCTGTTTTTTTACCTTCGTGCGCAAATCATCCCACTCATATGAGGATGCAAATAAACCACCCCTATCTACAAGATTGAGTACCTCTGCATTGGCATGATCTTGAGGGAAGATACCACGACTCCACTTACTCCCTTCAAACTCAGGATAAGTTCCTTTTTCTACTGCTAAGTCTGATGATGCAGAGATAGTGTTGTAGCAAACAGCCTCCATAACTTCATCTATCTTATCAAAGTGTTCTTGGCTCCCCCAAGTGATGCCAGACTCTGCTAACATCTGTGCCTCACCCATAACACCAAGACCGATAGAGCGACTTCGCATATTTGTGCGTTTTACCTTCTCAACTGGATAGAAGTTCAAATCTATGACATTATCCAAACATCTCACGGCAGTAGGAACGATGCGATCAATATCCTCTTTTGTGTTTACACGCGAGAGATTTATTGATGCAAGGTTACAAACAGCTGTCGCACCATTGATTTTCTCTTTTTCTACAACAAAGATAGGCATCCCACCAAGGGAGTCAAGTGCTGTTACTTTTTTTGCAGGTTTTTCGATGCCACTATCTACTTTGACTATCTCATCCTCTTCATAACTAATACTCTCCCCATTTTCAAAGATAAACTTTATCTTGTAGTGGTTAGGCTCTGTGTTTTGAAAAATCTCAGTACAGAGGTTAGAGCTTCTGATGATGCCATAGTGGTCATTTGGGTTTGCTCTGTTAGCGTTATCTTTGAAACATAAAAATGGTGAGCCTGTTTCAAAGTAAGAGGTCAAAATCTTTTTCCATAAATCTTTTGCCTTGACCTTCTCTTTGATGATGCTCTCATCCTCTTCAAACTCAAGATAGCGTTTTGTAAAAGCTTCTCCATGTAAGTTTGTTAGCTCTCTTACATCATAGGGATCAAAAAGCGTCCAGATTGCATCCTCTTGGACTCTCTGCATAAAGATATCATTGAGCCACATTGCAGGGAAGAGGTCATGCGCACGACGACGCTCCTCTCCCGAGTTTTTCTTGAGATCTAAAAAGTCATTGATGTCTATGTGCCACGGTTCCATATAGACAGCGATAGCACCCTTACGCGTTCCTAACTGGTCAACAGCGATAGCAATGTCGTTTGTTATCTTTAAAAAAGGTACGGTTCCTCCCGCTGCATTTTTATGTCCATCAATAAAAGAACCCATAGAACGAATACCCGTCCAGTCCCAACCAATACCACCGCCGAACTTAGAGAGCATCGCCATCTCTTGGTAGGAGTCAAAGATGCCCTCGATATTATCTGGAGTAGAACCAATGTAACATGAAGAGAGTTGGTGACGCGGTGTTCTTGCATTTGAGAGTGTAGGAGTCGCGAGCATCACTTCAAATTTACTAATCATGTCATAAAACTTGATTGCCCACTCTTCTCTATCCTCTTCTCTCTGTGCTAAGAACATTGCAATAGCCATAAACATATGTTGTGGTAACTCTATTGGCTCTCCCTTACTATCTTTGATAAGGTATCTGTCATAAAGGGTTTTCACACCAAGATAGTTAAACTGAAAATCTCTCTCAGGCTTTATATGCTTCTCTAACACATCAAGGTCATACATCTCTTTGAGACCTAAAAGGATACGCCCCTCTTTCTCACCTTTTTCAAAGTACTTTTGAAGTGAGCTATAGCCGGTAAAACCATTGACTTGGTGGTAGAGGTTGAAGATGAAGAGTCTTGATGCAACAAAAGTCCAGTTTGGTGCATCGATGTCTATCTTATCAACTGCAGTTTTAATGAGTGTCTCTTGAATCTCTTTGGATGTAATGCCATCACGGAAGTGAATCTGTGCATCAACTTCAAGTTCACTTTGTGATACATTCTCTAAGCCTTTGACTGCAGAAGATGTGTATTTTTGGATTTTAGATATATCTAGTGGTTCTGTTCGACCGTTTCTTTTGAGGACTGTTATCATGTACTGTTTTCCTGCTCCTGATTTCTATTTATTACTTTTTCATATAATAATTTTAAAAATATTTATACAAAAAAGTAGCGTATAAAGTGAATTGATTTTATCTAAAATATATTGAGATATTTCTTTAAATCGAGAAAAATTCTTATATTTTCAATGAGTGTTACAAGGAAAATTAATGGATACTTTAGGAAGAGAACTAAGTTATTTTTGAAGCTAAAAAAGAGTCAAAAAAGACTCTTTTTTCATTGAAGATTTAATCTTTAAAAACTCTTTTAAAAATAGCATCAACATTTTTCGTGTAGTAGTCATAGTTAAAACACTCACGAATCTGCTCTTCACTCAGTTTGCTTCTGAGTTCTTCATCTGCAAGAAGATGGTTCAAGTAGAGAGACTCCCCTTTCTCGTTTATGGTTGGACGACCCTGTTGGATTTCCTCCCAAACTTTCATCGCATTTCTTTGCACGATTTTATAAGCATCTTCACGACTTACACCTTGAAGTGGCAGTTCAAGTAAAACGCGTTGTGAGAAAACAAGTCCACCTGTGAGGTTAAGGTTCTTCATCATATTTTCAGGAAAGACTGTAAGGTTAGCGATAACATTGTTCATACGATGGAGCATAAAGTCCATAGTGATGAAAGCATCAGGTAACCAGAAACGCTCAGTAGAGGAGTGAGAGATGTCTCGCTCATGCCAGAGTGCTACATTCTCCATAGCAGGGTTTGCGTAAGCTCTGATGATTCTAGCAAGACCTGTGATGTTCTCAGTAAGGATAGGATTTCGTTTGTGAGGCATAGCAGAGCTTCCCTTTTGCCCTTTTGCAAAATACTCCTCTGCTTCATAGACTTCTGTTCTTTGTAAGTGTCTTACTTGTACGGCGAACTTCTCTACAGATGATGCAAGGAGTGCTAAAGCAGAAGCGAGTCTAGCATAACGGTCACGATGCACAACTTGGTTAGAGCATGGCTCAGGTTTGAGACCTAGCTCTTCCATGGCATACTCTTCAAGCTCTAGTGGTGCGTGTGCGAAGTTCCCCATAGCTCCAGAGATTTGTCCGACAGCGATAACATCCATAGTCTGCTCAAGGTTTTTAAGATGGCGTGCAACTTCATCATACCAAACGGCAAGAGTGAGACCAAAAGTGATAGGCTCCCCATGTATGCCATGACTTCTTCCCACCATAAGTGTCATCTTATGCTCCATGGCACGCTTCTTGATGGACTCCATAAGCATCTTTACATCATCTATAATGATATTGAGTGAGTCTCTCATCTGAAGTGCTACACCAGTATCAACAGCATCAGAAGATGTCATACCATAGTGGAACCATCTTGACTCATCACCAAGGCTCTCTGAGACACTTGTATTAAAAGCGATAAGATCATGCTTTGTAACAGCTTCTATCTCCTCAATACGCTCTACAGAGAATGTTGCATTTTTGACAATCTTATCCGCATCTTCTTGAGGAATCTTCCCAAGTCTTGCCCAAGCTTTTACTGCAGCCTTCTCTACCTCTAGCCATGCAGCATATCTTGCATGCTGTGTCCACTTCTCTGCCATCTCTGGTCGTGAATATCTTTCTACCATTTATAAACCTTTTATTATTATGTTAAAATTTTGAAGTACGAAATAGTACACTAACTTATGTAAAAAACCAATTAAAGGAATTGACTTGCCATTTGTAAAAAACAAGTACATCGTAGAAAAAAAACAGAGGGCAGTTTTCTTTCTTATGAATGAGTTAGGCTATTCACAAAGAGAGTCTCAGCGTTTTATCTCTAAGGGGCGTATTTTAGTTAATGGTGAGAAGATGCTCAAAACTGCTGGAGAGATTGAGGGGGAGATTGAGTTTATCCATTTTGAACCAATCACAAAAGGACTGAAACCAACTTTTGTTGAAGATGAGTTTGTTGTGTTTGATAAACCGAGCGGAGTGCTTATCCATCCACAAACAAAAAGAACACCCTACTCTCTCATAGATGAACTCAAGTATCAGTTTGGTCGTGATGCAAACATAGCACATAGAATCGATCAGGAGACAAGTGGACTTGTGTTGTGCGCTCGTAACAAAACGAGTGAGCGAGAGATAAAGATGATGTTTCAAGAGCGAGAGATGAAAAAAAAGTATCTCGCAATGGTACATGGTGAGTTTAAAGAGGAGGTGGTAGTAGAGGCTCCTCTTCTGCGTTCTCAAGACCAGAGTTCTGCAATGGTTAGAATGATAGTCAAAGTAGATGAGAAAGGAAAAGCTTCAAAGACAACCTTTAGACCATTAGAGTATTTTCCAAAAAAAGATATGACGCTAGTAGAGTGTGTGCCACATACAGGAAGACAGCATCAGCTTCGTGTGCATCTGTTTCACGTGAAACATCCCATTGTTGGTGATCCAGTTTATGGTGAAAGTGATACAAATCTTGTAAAGTTTTTAGACAAAGAGTTGACGCCACTAGAGAGAATTAGAAATGGAGGAGCGAGTAGATTACTGCTACACGCTTCAGAGCTAGAGTTTGAACTCTACGGGAGACTTTACAAGATAAAAAGCAAGATAGATTTCAAATCACTCTGTTTTGAGAGTATGGATGTGAATAACTTTTAAAAATCATTATTAAAATTGTGAATAAATTTCATATTTCTCTCTAAACCCCTAAAAATAGGGATTTAAGCTGATTAAAAGATTTTGTTTAAGGGTTCTTTTATATAAAATATTTCTTAAAAAATAAAAGAATTTTCAAATTTCTTCTATTGAAGTTGAATCTTATTCACAACTTAGAACAATGTGTGAATATCTTGTTTTCAAGGATAAATTTTGCATTAAACTGTGTTAAAATTGGATAAATACTTAGTTTTTTATAAGATTAGTAGGGTATGATTACATTTATAAACGACCTCCCTGGTGTGTTGGTCGTTTACTTCTTCTTTTGGCTTATACGCCGTTATATCTCTTGATGATTTTTTTCACACGCGCTCGAAGTTTTCTTAGTGCATCTGTACTTGTCTTTCCATCTGCTGTTAAGTTCTCAAAATCCTCACCAAGTTGTGCTTTTGCCATCCAACCTATTTTAGTGTGGTACTTAATTCCGACAAACTGAACATCACCAAAGTGACCTTTGCATAGTTTATATATCTCTTTTATTCTATCCGAATCCATTTTCTCAGCCATTGTTACTTCCTTTATTAAGATGTTTTGATTTTATCATATTTTCTATTTATCCTCTTTTAAAGCAGCATACATAAAACCACCGACACCGATAGCAAATACTGCTACTATCAAAATCACCTCTGCTATATCTGTTCCTGTAAAATCACCCATTGTTTCTCTCTCCTTCTGTTTTCTCTTTTAACTGCCCACAAGCAGCACTAATATCTATGCCTTTAGAGTCTCTTATGGTACATAAAAGCCCATGCTGAACTAGATACTCCTGAAAGGCAACCATGTCTTCTCTACTTGGTCGTTTATAATCACTTCCCGGATAGGGATTAAAGTAGATAAGATTTACTTTTGCCTTGATGCCGTTAAGAAGCTTTACAAGCTTCTTAGCACTTCCTATGTCATCATTTTTGCCTTTAATAACAAGATACTCAAACATAACTCGTTTACGGGTATCTATAGGGAAGCGTTTTACTGCGTCTATGATAGATTGAATGTTGTGTGCTTTATTCATAGGGATAAGTTCACTTCTTAGTGCATCATCAACAGCGTGTAGAGAGATGGCTATGTGTACACCAAGATCCATCTCTCCGAGTTTATCTATTTTAGAACTCAAACCACTTGTACTTACTGTTTGCCTTTTTCCGCTAATGCAAAGCCCATCATCCTCTTGAAAAATTGCAATAGCTTTTGTTAGGTTAGTGAGATTATCAAGGGGTTCACCCATACCCATATAGACTATATTTATCTTGCGGTTATGTTTGTGTTCGTTAT
>JALWSY010000031.1 GCA_027083035.1 Sulfurimonas sp.
TTTGAATGGAGAGCAGACGCAGCATCAACTGCTCTGCTGGCATCTCAAGAGAGAAAAATGCGACTCCTTTTCCTTGTAAAATGAGGGAGTTAACAGTATTTAACACCAGAGAAGTTTTACCCATCGCCGGTCTCGCCGCAATAATGACGAGGTCTCCTTTTCCAAAACCCGTAGTCATCTTGTTGAGTTCAGCAAAGCCTGTATCTACACCTACTAGCACAGAGTTTCCTCGTGCTTTCATCTCTTTGATGTACTCCATAGTGTCAAAGGTCATCTTTGGAGCGTCTTTGAAGTCACTTGTTTGATTATCTTGTGTTATCTCATAGAGCTTTTTCTCTACTATGTCCACAACTTCTGCAGAGGGTAACTCCTCCTCTACTGTTACGCGCTTTATCTCTGTTGTGAGTGTTAAGAGGTGGCGTTTGAGTGATTTGTCTTTTATCTCATCGACATAAGCTTTTGTATTTGAGATAGGGTTTGCAGAGAGAATTTCTAAAAGCACCTGCTCATCAAACTTTTTGATTTTGATAAGCTCTTTTTTGATAAACTCCTCATCAATAGGCTGATCTTTTTGCAGTAGTGTCATCATAGCATTAAAGATATCTTGATGTGCAGGAAGATAAAAGTCATCGACCTTGAGAGCCGTACTGAGTTCATCAAACTGACTCGGCTCAAAGATAATAGAGCTGAGTATGGAACGCTCAAAGGCGAGATTGTAAAGATTATCTTGCATTTACATATACTCCTGCTGTAGTGTATTCAGTAGTCCTAAGATATGAGGATTACCTTTATGTTCCATTTTTGAGAGTTCTATTGCTTCTAATATCTCCTCCATTGGAATTTCTTTTAGCTCTTTAGTGTATTGCGTTAATTTATTTTTACAAACATCAAGGACAATATCTGCATTTATACCAAAATATCCATGTGCTATTTCATTGCGAAAATCAACAATTCTACGACTTTTATTGTCGAGAACTTGTGCTTTTATAAGATTATTGGTAGCTTCACCAATGATTTCAAGCTCCCTAATAGTCGCATCCCATTCAAGTTCACTATAAAAAAATTCTTCACTATTAGTGAATCGCTGTATATAGCGTGTTATTTTATTGTGAGCTATTAAAATATCTAAAAGATAGAGTGCTGGACTTCTTTTAGACATAGATAATATCCTTAGTGATTGATTTTTTTATAAATGGACGCAGACTTTTTTCAAAACCTACATCTATCTTTTTATCAAGTTTTTCTTCTAAAAACTCTTTAAAGTCATAATAAAGATCAAAAGAGGATGGCATCTCAACAAGAAGATCAATATCGCTGTTTTCGTTTGCCTCACCGCGGGAATAACTCCCAAAAAGCCCAATTTTTGTAACACTATACTTCTGTTCTAAAAGTTCTCTATTTTCGCGTAAAAAATCAAGAATATACTCTTTTGTCATGACTCTGTACTCTCTGCCATCGCTTCAACTTCACTCACAAATCTATCTACAAGGGCATCCTCATCAAGGTTGGCAACGACTTCTCCTTTTACCATGACTAAGCCCTTTCCTTTTCCATAAGCTATGGCTACATCAGCGTGGGCTGCTTCGCCTATGGCATTTACAACGCATCCCATAACTGAAACATTGAGCGGGGTTTTAATGTGGGCAGTTCTTTTTTCTATCTCACCAACGGCACTTACTAAGTCAGCTTCTATGCGTCCACAGGTAGGACAGGAGATAATGTTGAGACCATCTGGCAAGGCACCACTATCTTTTAAAATAGCTCTTGCGACATTTATCTCCTCTTCAAGCTCACCGGTGATGCTCACACGCATAGTATCACCGATGCCATCAAGTAGCAGAGCGCCTAATCCAATGGAACTTTTAACAGTTGCATGAAAGAGTGTACCCGCTTCAGTTACTCCAAGGTGAAAGGGGTAGTTGTTCTTTGGACGCAGCATTCTATAGGCTTGTACTGTTCGCTCTACATCACTCGCTTTGAGTGAGATTTTGATATTGTCAAAGCCTAAATCTTCAAGGTACTTGATGTTGTACTCTGCTGATGCGACCATTGCTTCAGCCGTTGAACCATACTTGTTATCAAACTCCTTCTCTAAACTCCCCGCATTCACACCGATGCGAACAGGAAGGTTTCTCTCTTGACACGCCTTTACAATCTCACGGATTTTCCCCTTATCACTTATGTTTCCCGGGTTAAAACGGATGCAGTCAACGGACTCAGCAGCGATAAGTGCGAGTTTATAGTTAAAGTGAATATCTGCAACCAAAGGGAGAGAAATCTGCTCTTTTATAGCTTTAAGAGCAAGGGCATCTTCCATATCTGGAACTGCCACACGAACAATGTCTGCTCCTGCAAAATGCAGACGATTTATCTGCTCAACTGTTGCGGCAACATTGTGTGTATCTGAGAAGGTCATCGACTGCGTAGAGATAGGTGCATCACCACCTACTGCTACATCACCGACATAAATTTTTTTAGTAGGGTATCTTTCAATCATAAAAAAGATTTTATCTGTTTCTATATGAAAGCTCGGTTAAATATCTAAATTTTTCACTCGTTGCGGTTTGGCAAAGTAGTAACCTTGAAACTGTTTACACCCGATGCTCTCTAACACTTTAAAATGCTCTTCTGTCTCTATTCCCTCTGCAATAACATCAAGCTTGAGCGTTTTACTCATAAGTATAACTGCTTCTATGATGGTTTTGTCAATCTCATTATTAAGCATATTTTTAACGAAGCTTTGATCAATCTTGACTTGATTGAGAGGCAGGCTTTTGAGATACTGTAAGGAGGAGTAGCCTGTTCCAAAATCATCCAAAGAGACTGTAATACCAAGAGCTTCTAGCTGCTTCATCTTTTCGATGACTGTTATAATATTATCAACTATCGTGGACTCGGTAAGTTCAACTTTTAAAAGAGATGGGTTAATTTTATATTTTTCTATGCTCTTTTTTATCTTGGCAACAAAATCTTTCTGTGCGAACTGTTTTGGACTGACATTGACGGCTATAGTAAGGGACGCGAATTTATTTTCATGCTTCCAAAGAGAGAGTTGCTTACAAGCTTCCTCTATAACCCAATCCCCCATCTCTATAATAAATCCACTCTTCTCAGCTATCGGGATAAAAGTATCTGGATAAATCATTTTACTTGGATGATTCCAGCGAATGAGTGCTTCTGCTCCATAGGCAACTCTCTTATGATTGTATTGAAGTTGATAGTAGAGTTCAAACTCGTTATTCTTAATAGCATTTATAAGCTCTGAGTAGAGATTTATCTGTAGTTGGGCAATATCTTGGTATGTTTTTTCAAAGAAGAGTATGTTTTGATTCTCTTTTTTTGCTCTGTGAAGTGCTGTATCCGCGTATTGCAGTAGCGTTGCTGCATTTTTATCTTCTTTGTTATAAAGAACTATCCCTATAAAGATGCGTATATTAACGGTGACATCGTTAAGTTCGTAAGGTTTGGTAATCTCTTTAATGATTTTTTCTGCAAAAAGTGTGACATTAAAGAGGGTGCTTTCTCTATCTCTTGTGAGTGCATCAATCCAGATAATAAACTCATCAGATGCGATTCTTCCAAGTTCTGTTATCTCTGAGAACTGTGTGAGTCTTTGGGTGAATTTTTGTAAGAGAATATCACCAATCTCATGCCCATAAGCCTCGTTGATAAGCTTAAACTCTTTAATATCCAAACAGAGCAAAGCACCGTACCTATTGCTTTTGTTATTTTGAAGATAGGTTTGTATTCTCTCTTGCATAAGAGTTTTATTAGCAACGCAGGTAAGTGAATCATACCTCTCAAGGTAGTGAAGTTTCTCCTGTATCTCTTTTTGAAGGGTTATATCAACAAAAGATGCTACATAGTAGATGATGGCATTATCTTCATCCCGTACTGTCTGTATGGTAAGATACTCAAGATAGATAGTGCCATTTTTGTGCTTATTATATATCTCTCCACTCCAGTAGTCATTTTTTTGTAGAGAGTCATGCATAGTTTCATAAAAAAGAGCATCTTGGACTCCCGACTTTAAGATAGAGGGATTTTTACCGATAACTTCTGCTTTTGAGTATCCTGTAATCTTCTCAAAAGCTTTGTTGACATCAAGAATAGTATTGTTTTTATCTGTAATAGTCATTCCATTTTGTGTCTCAAAAGCAACAGCGGCTATTTTAAGGTCTTGATGAGATTTCTGCATTTTACCTAGCATACAGTTCACTTCATTATAAAGCAGTCCATACTCGTTACGCTCTTTGGTGTACAATCTCTCTTTGAGAAACTCGATTCCCTCGAGATTTTTTAAAAAATTTACAAGCTTGATAATGGGTTCTGTAAACTTTTTTGCATAGTAGGTAGCAAGGAGATAAGAGAGTAGTATGAGTAATAGTAGTAGAAAAAAGAGTTGATATTGATGTTCTTTAAAGATATCAGAGATACTTTTTACTGAGATGTCAAATCTAATAAAGCCGAGTTTTGTTCCTTGGTAGATGGCGTCCGTAGTTATATAGAGATGATTATTCTCAATGTAAAAGGGTTTTTTAAGTGCCTCACTTAATGTTTGGACTTTAAAACTTTTGTTGGCTTTACTAAATTGATAGAGAGGACTCCCTTTTGTGTTGTAGAGTACCATACTGTTAAGTCGTGAAAAGGAGCCAAGGGCAGAAGTGACATCAGAAGCAGCTGCTACATCGTCGAGCAGTACAATTTTGGCAACATTTTGTCCGATGACATTTATTACTGTTTTTGAGAGATCAAGGTTTTTCGTGTACTGATCTTGTGTGTACCAGTATGCAAAAGCACTAAAACCAACTCCTAATGTGAAAATATTTACAATTAATATGATGGAAATGAGCCATTTTTTAATGGAACCTTGCTGAGTAAAAGGAGTTATGGTCTCTCCTTAGCTATTTTTTAGATGGATTCTCAACAGGGACTGCATCATCATTTCCCCACTCTTTCCAAGAACCATCGTAAACTGAAGCTTTAAAACCTAGCTCGTTGAGGATGATGTAGTTAAGTGCAGCCTCAGCTCCACCATCACAGTAGAGGATAATCTCTTTGTTTTTTGGTAGATTCTTATATATCTTTTTAAGTTCACTAAAATCTTTCATCTTACTCCCATCTTTTGTAATAGAGAAGTTGTTAGTACAGGCGTAGTTTTTGGCAGTTGGAATGTGTCCATACCTCTTCGCAATAGACTCTTTACCCATATATGATGCAACTTTACGACCATCGATGATGGTCTTTTTGTTGATAGCCATAAGTGTTGAGAGTTTTGTCTGTATCTCTTCATTGTTAACACGAGGAATAAACTCAGCACGAGCGACTACCGTATCTTTCGTTGTTATTGGAAGGTGTGTTTTCAGGTAGTTTCCATAAGCATACTTTAAGAGACCAACATTTTCATGACCAAGGACTTCTAAAATCCAGTAGGCTCTTGCCGCCCAAAAAAACTGTCCGTTATCATAGATGACTACAAGTTTACTGTTGTCTATCCCTGCATTACTAAATAGCTCTTTTAAAAAGTTGAGTTTTGGCATCTTCCAACTCTGTGCATCAAAGAGATTTTTAAGCCCCGGAATATTTACAGCACCTTTTACATGACCTTTCTTGTAGTCACTATAATCTCTGATATCTAAGATGACAACATTTTTATCGTTTATATGTTCTTTCAGCCATGAAACAGGGACAATCGAGGGGAGTGCTTTTTGTGTACCATAGAGCGAAGTCACAGCTAAAAAAAGTGTAAATAAAAAAATTTTTAGTTTCATAAAAGAACCTTTTGCATAAAGTGTCACAAAATTGTAATCATAGCTTTGTTAATTAGAACTTAAAATCAAGATTTGTGTAGATATAACGTCCCGGTTCATTGAGTAACATAACATCATCTGTTCCCGCTGTGATAAGTGTTAAATCAACATAGGTATTACTTACCGCATAAGTTTCATTGAGTAGATTATTTACTCCTATTGTAAAATCGAACTTTCTGTTGATAGCGTGTTTTACTTTCATATTTATTATGCTCCAAGCAGCGAGTTCCTGCTCCCCATTATCTGCATCATAATCACTCCACTTATCACTCGCTTTAAGCTCAAGGGTTGCTAAAGAGTTACTCATATACTCATAGTTTAGAGCTACACTTCCTCTTAGTGGTGCTATGTCTGCTAAGTCTAAGTCACTCTGTCCACTCAGTGGCTCTTTTTTCTCTCCTCGCTTATAAGCAGCTGAGAAGTCAAAAGAGAGAGCATCTCCGAGATAGTACGCTCCACTAAATTCAGCTCCATAGATAGTTGCATCAATATTACTAAAAGCGCTACTCATAACTCCTTTTTTGATGTAGATATAATCTTGGAGTTGTGAGTAGAAGAGTTTTATCTTCACATCATAAGCATCACCACTCCCCTCATAACCAAAATCTATCTCACTATTTGTTGTTTGATCTAGTGTTGGCGTACCTACCATGTTGCCTTTGACACTTGTAAAGTATAACTCTCTTGCATCAGGTACACGGGAGGCTTGACCTATGCCTAAAAAGAGTCTGTTTTCACTACTGAAGTTATAGGCTGAGAAGAGACTAAGATTGAGACCTGAGAAATCTCTATCTACGTAGGTAGCGTGAGAGATTGTAGTGTCATCATAACGCACGCCTGCTGTAATATCGACTGCACCATAATGCTTTTGGAGTGTTGCGAAGATTGCGAGATTATCAGTTTGTGCATCATCTATACTCTTCTGTGTTGGCTTTGGCATAAGCGTTGTTGTATTATAGTAGCGTCCATCCCACTCTCTCTGACTTGCATCAAAACCTATAAGGAGCTTATAGTCCTCAATCTCAAGAGAGTTTTTGAGTTTTAACCCCTGCATTTTGGTTGTGAGGTGATTGGTGTTATCCATCATAGTGTTGTTGGATGCCATTCTGTACTTTGTAGCCATAGGGTGATCTACATCAGAGCTATAGTATTTAAGATTGATGTTTTTATAGATATCGTTGATATTGTCTATATTGTAAGCTACAGAGTAGAGGTTTGAGTCATCCCAGAGTGCATCCATTTTGGAGTTTGCATAGAGAACATTATCGCTTCTGTTGGCTGTGTAGCTGAGGCGTAGTTCTTGATTTTTTGCAGTTGTGATAGATGCTTTTATCATAGCACTCTTTTTAGAGTAGGCTTGCATATCTTCATATTGTGGTTTATACTTGACTCCCTGCAGAGCAGTATTGTCACCTGCATAGTTCTCGACTTGTTGTGCTAGTGTGTTCCCATCGCCATCTTTGTACTGATCTGAAGATTCTGTTGATGCTGTGATGGAGAGTCTTAGGGTCTCATTGCCTCCTGTCCCAGTTGCGCCGAATTTTTTGTAGTTAAATGAGCCAAAACCGAGGTTAACTTCTCCCTGCTCCTCTTGAGATGGTTGTTTCGTCTCTATAAGAACACCACCGCTGAGTGTTCCAAAATTTGTGACATCAAAAGGTCCCTCTACAACTTTTATACTCTCTATCTGATTGGCAACAATGTGAGAGATAGCTGGATCCATTCTGTTTGGACAGGCACCATAAATCTTTGTTCCATCTACATCTATGGAGATATTATCCCTTTTTTGTCCACGGATTAAGATATCATTTGCGATGCCGGAGCGACGGTTCATGTCGATACTTGGAATATTGTCACTAAGTGTCTGTGCCACATCTGCTGAGGTTTGTGCCTTTTGTGCGACCTCTGAGAGTGTTGTTGCTTCAACATCAATGGTATCTAGTTGTAACTCTGATGCATAGAGTGAGGTAAAGGTAAGTAGTGAGAGTGAAATAAGTTTTTTCATTATTAAGATGCTCCTGAAGTGTTTGAGTAAAATAATAGTAAAGTAGTGTTACAAAAGTGTTAAATACAGTAAGAGAGATTTAGTTCTTTGGCTGCAGTAGTTTGTTGAGGAGTGGAATGGTTGAGATGATTTTTACTTTATTTGCTACCATTCCACTAAGGAGTGTTTCAAAGAGAGTAGTATAAAGCTCTTCATATATCTCTTCAACATCCATAAAGCCATCTATGATAAGAGAAGATATACCGTGCATCGTTGCCCAGATAACGATAGCTTGTTTGTAACTATCCTCTTTTTTGAGTATGCCTTGCTTTTGCCCCTCCTCAACTGTTTTTTGAAGTGCTGTGAAACCACTACACTCTTCATCTTTTATACTCAAAATCTCCTCTCGTATATGTGCATACTTTTTACCAAAGAGCAATCTGTAAAGATTAGGATTTTTTTTGGCAAACTCAACATAGAGTTTACCTGTAAGATAGAACCTGTCGATCAGCGCTTTCTCTTTGTTATGAAGATAGGGTGTCATCTCTACATCAAATTTATCAAAACCTCGCTTTATAATGGTTTCAAGAAGTGCATCTTTGTTTTTAAAATGCTTGTAGATAGACGAACGTGAAGTACCTGTTGCATCAGAGAGAACCTTGAGCGTCAGTTTCTCTACATCCTCTTTGTCTATAAAATCAAATGCGATACGGATAAAGTCCTCTTTGAGGTTGCCGTGATGATAATCATGTTTAATCATAGTATATCTTGCCCATATAAACTTTTAAACATCTGCTGTATTATCTGCATATAGGGTCTCTTCTCTTGTGCTGCTTTGGCAGCCATTATAGCACCCTCTACAGTTGCCACCATCATTTTAGAGAGCGATTTTTTCTCTGCATCATTTATATCTTCATCTCTTAGTGCTACAAAATAGTAACCTTCTAGGGCATTATAAACTTTTAAAAGTGCTTTTGCGATATCTTCATCTACTGGACTCATCTCTTGGACGAGATTATTTAAAGCACATCCATGCTTAAAATCAAAACTATCCGTAGTTAATAGTTTCTCTTCTAAATATTTTAGGGGATGTTCTACTGTCGCTATATCTTTATACTTTTGCTCTAAATTATAAGCTATTTTCTCCTCTATGACAGAGAGAAGAACCTCTTTTTTACTTTTAAAAAGATGATACAATGAGCCTTTATTAAGTCCTGCATCTTTTAGTATATCATCAATACTCGTACCATTGAACCCTTTCTCATAAAAGAGTCTATGCGCACTATTTATGATTTTTTGGCGTGTAGATATTTTTTTCATAATCAAATTGTAGCAAAATATTAGAAGTTTGACATTATGTACCAATTGGTATATAATTCTAGAATGAAAACGCTAAAGCAACAAAGAGGACGGCCAAGAGAGTTTAATGAGCATGAAGTGTTGAGTGCTGCTATGAACTATTTTTGGGTACATGGATATGAAAATAGCTCTTTAGATGCACTTCTTAAAGTGATGTCTATTAAAAAAAGCTCTTTTTATGCCACATTTAAGAGCAAAAAGGAGCTTTTTAAAAAGGTATTAGATTTCTATAGAGAGTATCAAATATCATTTTTACAATCCATAAAAGAGGCTGAAGGTCCAAAGAGGGCGATGTTAAGCTTACTCGAACACACTTTCAATGAATTTCAAAATTCAGGTAATGTACGCGGATGTTTACTTATGAATTCTGGTAGGGAGTGTTATGGACGCTATGAAGATATTAGTCATCAAGTAGAGATATCATTTAACTACTTACTGCACCTTTTTACAAGTTATATTGAAGAAGCACAAAAAAGGGGTGAGATTGTAAATACAAAAGAAGCACGTTTTATAGCTAGTCGTTATGTCAATACCTTAAATGGTTTGGTGGTGACCATAAGAGTAGGTGCTTCTGAGGATGTTATTGATGATATTGTAAAGAGTGCTAAAGAGATATTAGAGTAGTAAATCTTTACTATTTTAGTATCTTTTTTATGCTATATTTATGTACTGTTTGGTACATAATGTATCTAAAAAAGTAATTCAATATCAGAGAGTACATGAATATTTATGTACTATTTAGTACAAAAAGGAGAATAAATGTTAGTAAAAAAGTATGGAGAATATGCTCTTATTACGGGAGCGTCATCAGGGATAGGAAAAGAGTTCGCTATCTCTTTGGCTAAAGAGGGATTTAATCTTTTTCTTGTAGCGCGTAGAGCAAAAGAGCTTGATTCGCTTGCCCAAGAGCTTAGGGAAACATCAAAAGTAGATGTAATAGTACATGCTACAGATTTGACATCACAAAACTCTGTTGAAGAACTTGAGGTCTATACGCAAAACATAGACATAGGACTTGTAATTCTTAATGCTGGGATGCAAACACATGGAAGTTTTATAAAAACTTCTTTGGTGGAGCAAGAAAAAATGCTTGAACTCAATGTAATGATACCGATGAAAATGGCACATATATTTGCTAATAGATTAGTCAAAAAAGGTTCAGGGTCAATAATCTTTCTCTCTTCAACATTTGCATATCAAGCTGTACCTTATTTTAGTAATTATGCCGCAAGCAAGTCATATATCCTTAATTTTGCAGAGGCACTTCATGTTGAACTAGCACCTAAAGGGGTAGATGTACTTGCCCTTTCTCCGGGATTAACAAAGACGGAGATGCCAGATAAAATCGCGATGGACTTTTCTAAAATGCCAATCTCTATGATGGAAACAGATGCAGTAGTTTATACTGCACTAAATGCTTTAAAGGATAAAAAAAGTTCGGTTATCCCCGGTGGAAGAAATAAAATGATGGCTTTTATGGCACAAAAAATGATGTCACGCGCATCGATAGCAAATATGTTTGGCAGTATGAATGTAAAAGCCATGGAGGCAAGTATTTTATAAAGTACTTATTCAACGATGCATTTTGACTCTTGTAGTTAGTGTACACTTACTCTCACCATCCCATCAAAAAGAGTGTAGTGAGTAAAAGGGGCAACAGTATCAAAAAGTGAGATATCCACAGCTTTACCCTCTCTGGCTTTTGCCCAAAGATAGAGATGTTTGTAGTGATAAAACTTTCCTGTTTTTTTCATAAATGCTATAACATTTTTCTTTGTCAAAAGCTCTGTTGGCTCTATAATAATAAGTTTTGAACTCTTCTCTTTTAAAAGTGAGTTCAATTTTTGAAGCACAGCTTTTTTATCATCGACTACACTCAAAAGAGAAGTAGCACTAACAATATCAAATCTCTCTTCTATCTGCATAACATCAGTAGTTTGGAAGTTACTGAGTGAATGGTGATGGATGATTTTTGCAAAGCGTATCATCCACCTATCTATATCAAAAGAGCGAATTAGATATCCTTTTTGAGTAGCAAACTCACTCATTAAGCCTGTCCCACATCCAATGTCAGCCCAACTGTGTAACTCTTGTGTCATAGTTACATTCGCAAGTTCTAAGGCATCTTGATGCATTTTTTTGTAAAATGCTTGTGACTGTAACCACCAAAACTTGACTATTTTCATACTAAAAATTATAGCCTAGATGAACTGTTGGAAAAACAACCAGTTTCGCAATATCAAACTCTTCTCCATCTATAGAAGAACTTCCAGAAATTTTGTTGTTATAGCCTATTCCAATCCAAGGTTTAAGATAAAAGTTTTCAAAAAATGAGTAGTTATACCCAAGATGTAGCATAGTTAAAAAAGTGTTATAGGTGACATCTTTAGCATTTTTTGTAATCTTATACTTCTGATGTGCTAATTGCATCCCCACAAATGTCCCGCTCTTTTTCTTATCGAAATAGTAATCTGCAAAGAGACCATAGCCATGTTCTAATCGCTGATTCCATCCTTCATCTTTGTTATGAGGGTTCATATCTACAAGTATCTTTGGAAAATCCATAGCATACAGACCTAGACCAAATTGCCAATGAGAAAGTGAGGCAAAACTTTTTTTTAGATGCAAAGAGTAGCCACTAAATAGATAAGTGCTAGGATCTATTTCAACGGCGAATGATGCGTCTGTTTTTTGCGCATAGAGTGTTGTACTTAGTGCTAAAACACTAAGGGTAGTGAGTAGTTTTTTCTTTATCATGATTGTATCTCCTGTTTTTTATATGGAGTATTATAGGAGAGTTGTAAAATTAAATCTATCAGTTTTGTTTTGATTTTTTGTGGTTTTGTTGGAACTGCTTTGGAGTGAGCTTATAGTAACGATTAAACTGAGTGATAAACCAAGAAAGAGAGGAAAAATTACACTCTAAGGCAACTTGTGAAACATTAAGAGTTCCCTCTTGTAGTAGTAGTTTTGCTTTTGCAAGTCTTTTTTGTATAAGCCACTCTTTTGGTGTTTGTTTATAAAACTGATAAAAAAGTTTTCTAAACTTTTCTTCGGAGAGTTTGCTTCTTTTGATCATACTCTCAACATCCATAAACTCTTCAGTATCAAAAATATGTTTGATATGAAGCAAAGAGTCCTCATAGAGGTCTGTCAAATAACTGCGTAGTTGATTTGTTTTGTCATTCTGTATTGCTTGAAGTAGTGCCTCTTCAAACTTGAGCTGTAGAAGAAATTTATCCTCTTGCTTATGTTGAATATAGCTGTTTATGGAGTGCATAGTCTCTTGTAGATAGAGATTTTTTTGAACAAGTGCTACACCCCTTTTATACTTTTGAGTATCTTTTGGAGTATCTTTAAAAAGTTGAGCATATTTAGCAAAAAACTCAATCAAAAATGCATCATCAAAAAATACCATTACACCATCAAAACACCCCTCTTCAAAAGAGAGAATTTCACTCATAATGTAGCTTCCACGAGAGATAAAGAGTGTCTCATCTGCACTCACACTCACTCTTGTATCCTCATACTCCATAATTTTTGAGCCATGAAATATATGCAGTAGAAGATGTTGATTGATTTTAATAGCAATAGGTTTGGACTCTTTTCTATTAAAATAGTGCAACATTGTTAGGTTTTTAAGAGTGAGTGTCTCTTTTGCATCTAAAAAGATTTCAGGTACTTGTATCATTGTTTCTTTCCATAATTTGGGATATTAAAATTGTAGCAAACCTATGTGATACTTACTGCTTAAATTGAGTTTAGGTTTAATTAGCTCTTTTTGTGTAAAATTTCAAAATGAATACAATAGAGAAGATAAAACGTACTATTTTAATTGCCCTTGGGTTTGCGTTTTCTACCTACCTTATAATGAGCGGGTGGGCGATTTTGCATCAAGAGCCACAAGAGATAAAAAAGAGGGCAAATGAGCAGAATAGAACTCAATAGAGAGCATTTTTTTTATAATCTTTCACAGATAGAGGTACAAACAAAAGCCAAAGAGAGGATAGCCCTTGTCTTAAAAGATAATGCTTATGGGCATGGACTCTTAGAGATGGCAGCACTAGCATCAGAGTATGGCATCACCAAAGCGGTGGTTCGATCAAACGAGGAGGCTTTAGCTGTTATTGATTTTTTTGGGTATATTCTTGTTTTAGCAGATATTCCGCAAAAACCACATCCAAAGATTTGCTATACCATCAATGATGCAGACGCTATCAAAAAGTTTCCTCAGGGAACGCGCGTAGAGTTAAAAGTAAATACTGCTATGAATAGAAATGGTGTAAACCAAGAGGAGATAGACCACTGCATCAAAGAGATAGAGGAGCAGGGCTTAAGACTTGAAGCTCTTTTTATGCATCACTGTTGTGCAGATGAGCGTGATGGAAACTACGAACTACAAAAGAGAAACTTTGAACTTATAAAGCAAAATGCACCAAAGGGACTGCGTTTTCACTCCTGTAACTCAGCTGCACTTTTTCGAGAGAAAGACTTTAGTGAAGATATGGCGCGTGTGGGGATTGCCGCGTATGGGTGTATGGAGATAGATGCAAAGCTTTCAGATGTAAAATTGCGTCCTGTTCTGAGTCTTTATGCTTCAAAAATATCCTCAAGAGTTTTAAAAAAAGGTGAGAGTGTTGGATATGGCGCAACATTTAAAGCTTCAAGAGAGGTCGTAGTAAGTAACTATGATTTTGGTTATGGAGATGGTTTTTTGCGTGCCTGTTCAGGAGAGTATGTAACAGTAGAGGGGGTAGCAATAGCGGGAAGAATCTCTATGGATAACAGCTCATTTTTGAGTGAAGCAGAGGAACTTCTTATCTTTAATGATGCAAAAGAGGTTGCCCCTTATGCAGGGACTATAAGTTATGAAGTACTGACCTCTTTGAAGTCTTACATCAAAAGAGAAATCATTTAAGAACTTATCTTTACAAACCCATCATCAAAGATAGCGCCATCTATCCCAAGAAGTGCAAACTCTTCAATCTCACTCTCCTCTTGCAGATGCACTAATATCTTTGCATCAAAGAGGTAAGACTCTGCGATACTTTGTGCTGTTTTTGCCAATGTTTTAGAGAGAATGATATAGTTCGCATCAAGTGCATTTGCGTAGATGAGTTCTGTAATATTTTGCACACTAAGGGCAAATGATATACCATTTTGCTTAAGATACTCAATGATATCAAGATTTTTTTTGCGAAATTCTAGGTAGATGAGTGAAGAGGGTGGCGTCTTTGCAATCGCTTCAATCTCAAGTATATGATAAAACTTTTCACTCTCTATAAAACTATGACCAAACAGTAACATCTACTCTCCTTTATAGAGACACTCTTTTGAACAGTAGTATTTTCCACTACTTAAGATGGAGTCTTTAAGTGGTGCATAAACACCACAAACACAGCACTCTACCATATCGTCCACTTTGGGTGGTGCTTTTGTTCCATCTCTTTCATCTCTTACGCTGGGCTTTTTTATAAACATAAAATAGACAAAGGCGATAACCCCTGCTATAAGCAAAATTTTTAGTATCATATATCTTCTCCTAGAAGCAAGTAGTGTCTATTGTCTCTCTCTATTACTTTATACGCTAATCCCTCAGCAACATCTTGCATCTCATCAAAAACTTT
Organism: Sulfurimonas sp.; assembly: GCA_027083035.1. Lineage (GTDB taxonomy): Bacteria > Campylobacterota > Campylobacteria > Campylobacterales > Sulfurimonadaceae > Sulfurimonas. The sequence continues at coordinate 14,781 of JALWSY010000031.1, forward strand.
CTCACCTTTATAAAAGAGCAACCTACTCTTTGCATCTCGAAAATTTTGACTGAGCTTGAGAAGCATCTTGGTATCAGTAACTGCGCGAGAGGTGATTAACTCAAATATCTGCGGCTCCATCTCTTCGACTCTCTTTTTGACAACTGTGACATTTTCTAGTTTCAAATCAGCCTTTATAAACTGTAAAAAACTTGCGCGCTTTACAAGGGGTTCTACCAATGTGACTTTTGTTTTAGGAAGTGCAAGTGCGAGTATCATTCCCGGAAAACCAGCTCCTGTGCCTATATCCATTAAGGAGTTGACTCGTGGGAGAAAAGTGACAGGGTAGAGTGCATCGTAGATAAATTCATTGAGACTATTCTCATCCTTCGCCCCTGTAAGGTTATGAATTTTGTTCCATTTAAAAAGATGCTCTTTATATTTTTGTATATTGAAAAAGAAGTTTTCAGGAAGTGAAATCTTTTCATGTTGTAGTATTGCTTTTAATTCCAATCGTGTACCTTATTTAAAGAGCTTTTTCATAGCTGCAAAGAAGATTTTAAAGATACCTTTATTTCCAACAAGTTCATCCACAAACTCATCGTATGTTTTATGTTGAGACTCTAAAAATCCTCTTAGATACTTCTCACTTGCTTCCATACCACCTGCTTTTTCAATCTCTATAAGTTTTGCATAGATAGGTATCATCGTCTCTACCGCTTTTTGCGGCGCTGCTTTTCTATATGCTGTGTGTGAGATTATTTCATTTGTTATGGGATCAACTTTTGGTTCAAACTCTGTAACAACCCAGTAGTAGCTTCCATCTTTAGCAAGGTTTTTAACAACTGCTATGATGTTCTGCGCACGCTTTATTCTATCCCACATCATTTTAAAGACGATACGCGGCATATCAGGGTGACGTACAATGGAGTGAGGTTTTCCAATAAGTTCTGCCTCGGAGTAGCCGGATATCTCTACAAAGTAATCATTTCCATACTCTATAATCCCCTTTGCATCCGTTTTAGAGACGATATATTTTTTTGGATCAAGTTTTTTTTCATTATTTGTTGGTGTAGGGCGTGTCACGATTGTCTCCTTGTAAAAAAATTAACTTAATTATATAGTTTTATTTATTAAATTTATGTAATATATTAGATATACTTTGTAAAAGAGTAAAAGATAAATTTTAAGAGGGAGAGAGGAGATGACAAGAGAACAGATGCTGCTAGCTATCGAAGAGACAGAGCAGCTTCACAAGGATCAGATGAATAAGATAAAAAACGAGATAGCAGGAAAGAAGATAGAAGATCCCACGGCTCTTTCAAAAAAGGAGTGTGTCTGTGGTATCTGGTTTCACTCCAACGAGGAGCGAATGAAGGAGATTTTAGGACTCTTGCTTTTTGAGCGTTTAGATAAAGCGCATGAGAGGTGGCATCATGATTATGAGAATATTTACAAACTTTTTTATGTAGAGGAGAAGAAGGGTATCTTTACAAAAATTCTTGATACAATTGCATCAAACGATAAAAAAATCGACCAAGCAAAAGTTTACTATACTGATTTAAGAGCTGACACAGAGGAGATATTTAAGGTCTCAGAGATAGCAAAAAGGCGTATTATGGCTCTAGGGGATGCGAAATTTGAGTAGAGAGTAGTGTCTCTATCTCCTCAGCCGGTAGAGGACGGTGGTAGAAGTATCCTTGAATAAGGTCACATCCGTTTTTTACAATAAAATCTCTCTGTAAAGCATCCTCGACACCCTCTGCAATAAGCGTTAAATTTAGACTTTTTCCGAGTGCGATAATCGCTTTAGTAATTGCTGCATCATCCTCATCATCAGGGATATCTTTGACAAAAGATTGATCAATCTTGAGTTTATCAAGCGGGAGTTTTTTCAGATAAGAGAGGGATGAGTAACCTGTTCCAAAATCATCAATAGCAATCTCAATGCCCATCTCATGAATCTTATTGAGTTTTTCGATGGAAGCTTCAGGGTTTTGCATTACTTGCCCCTCTGTAATCTCAAGCTCAAGCCAAGTGGTTTTAAAGTGCATCTCTGCCATTGTATAAAAGAGGGTAGATAAAAAATCCTCTTTTTCGAGTTGTTTTATGGCAAGGTTTAAAGAGAGCCTTCCCGGATTTAATCCCATTTTGTACCACTTTACAAACTGTTCAAACGCCTGTTTCATGACAAGTTTATCTATCCCGATAATCAGGTTACTCTCTTCAGCAATAGGGATAAACTTTTGTGGTGAGACGATTCCAAGATGTGGATGTTTCCAACGAACAAGAGCTTCCATACCAACAATGATATCTGTTTTTGGATTGATTTGCGGTTGGTAGTAAACAACGAACTGCTCCTCTTTTATGGCAGTTCTAAGACTAGACTCCATCACGACTCTTTCAAAGGCAACAGCTGTCATCTCAGGAGAGTAAAATTGAAAATTATTCCTCCCTTCATCTTTTGCTTTATACATTGCAATATCTGCATACTTGATAAGGTTACTCTCTGTTGTGGCGTCATCGGGATAGATACTAATACCTATACTTGAAGTAACGTGTAGGTCATGCGCATCGATACAAATCGGGCTATTGAGGGCGTCGATTATTTTCTGAGCAACTGTTGAAGCATCTTGAATGGAGGCAATATCTCGGAGAATAACGGTAAACTCATCTCCTCCTAAGCGGGAGAGTGTATCCTCTTCACGCAGAACTTTTTTGAGTCGCTTGGCAGTTTGAATAAGAACTTTGTCTCCTATGTCGTGTCCGAGGGTGTCGTTAATCTTTTTAAACTGATCTAAATCTATAAAGAGCAGAGAGAACTTTTGCTTGTTTCGTTTTGCATGAATGATACATTGTGTAAGCCTATCTTGAAAGAGTGTTCTGTTTGGAAGATTTGTTAAGGTGTCGTGATGTGCTTGATGACGTAGCTTGCGTGTCTGCTCTGCTAAAAGTTTTTGTGTCTCTTTCTGTTTTGAGATATCTTGAATATATCCAATATACCCATCAATGAGGCCATTATCATCTTTTAAAACACTTAGTGAGATATCACAGATAATATTTTTACCATCTTTTCTTTTCATATACCCTTCGATAGTAAGTTTTGCTTCCTTGTCAAGAGTTCTAAAAATATCATACAAATCTCTCTCTTCATCAGAGTGAAAGACCTCTAGAATATGATGACCGATTATCTCTCCTGCATCATAACCAAGTAGAGTAGTGCTTCCATTGTTCCAGCTAGTAATTTTTCCCTCTCTATCCGTTGAGATAACAGAGTCGTGGATATGTTCAAGGATTTTTGCCTGTTTTTTATATTCAAGCGTTAACTCTACCTCATGGGTTATATCCATATCAAAGATAACAAATGCCTTCTCGCCCTTGTACTCTATTACATGGATGTATGATTGCACATGATACATTGACCCATCTTTTCTTCTATGTGTAGTTTGGTTAAGAATATGTTGTGTCTCAAGGAGTTGAGTATGAAGTTTGTGTATCTCCTCTTCATGGAGATACGGATTTATCTCTCTTACATTCATGGTGAGTAACTCTTCAGAAGTGTATCCAAGGGCGCGAGAAGCCCCCTGATTTACATAGAGATAGTTCAATGTTTCGAGGTGGACTATATAGATTTCATTAGAGGAGCGTTCTAAGATATTTGAGAGTTCTTGTGCTTGTTGTTGTAGCTTTACTTCGGTCGTAATGTCAAGTGTTGAACCTACTAATTTTATTGGTTTTCCATCTGCATCATAGATTGTTTGTCCATGTATGGAGAAGTGTGCGATTTCTCCTGTCTCTTTTTTAAGACGACAAGTGATATGTGTTACATTGCCACTCTCTATACCCTCTTTGACTTTTTGTTGTACCATTGGAAGATCTTCAGGAATTACATGAGAGAAGAAGAGTTCAAAAGTTGGTTCAACTTCTCCGGGTTCATATCCATAGTTTCTATAACTCTGATCTGACCAGATTGATTTGTGTGTGATAAGATCAACTTCCCAGCTCCCCATTCCAGAGACCTCTTCTACTTTTTTAAGGCTGTTCTCTCTAGCTTTGAGTTTTTGTAAGGCAGTTTTTATATCATCATTTTCTATATCAATTGGCATTGTTTACCTTTAAATCAAGTGTCCCATCTCATCACGCTTAGTAGCCAAGTAAGCACTATTGTGTTTATTAGCTTTCATAATAATGGGAATTCTTTCAATAATTTCCACATCCTCCAAAGAACTTATCTTTGTTGGATTATTTGTTAACAATTTTATCCTTTTAATGTTAAAGTAATCTAAGATAAAATTGACAATCTCATAAGTACGCTCATCTGAAGCAAAGCCTAGTTGATGATTGGCTTCAATGGTGTTGAGACCCTTATCTTGTAGAGCATAAGCATTTATTTTATTTAAAAGCCCAATGTTTCGTCCCTCTTGTCTGAGATAGATGACCATGCCAGCTTGCTCGTTTATGAGTTTGAGAGCATACTCTAACTGATCACGACAGTCACACTTCAGACTCCCTATGGCATCGCCTGTGAGACACTCTGAGTGGATTCTCACTACTGGCTCTTTCTCTAAGTTTTTCGCATAGATAACGAGATGCTCTTTTTCACCCTCTTTAAAGGCTTTGACATTAAACTGACCAAATCGTGAGGGTAAATTTGCTACTTCTGATATTTCTATATTCATTTATTAATCTTTAAAAGGGTAAAATTTTAAAATGATTATAGCAAATATAACAAAAAAAAGGTTTAAGAATGTTTCAAAGATTTCGTAGAACGCGTTTAAATAAGCATCTTCGCTCTTTAGTGAGAGAGACATATGTACGAGTAGATGATTTTATCTACCCTCTTTTTATTAGAAGTGGAGAAAATATAAAGACAGAAGTTGCATCAATGCCGGGTGTGTATCAGATGAGTATAGATGTAGCCTTGCAAGAGTGTGAGGAGTTAAAGAGTTTAGGTATCTACGCTATCATCCTTTTTGGTATTCCCGATACAAAAGACTCTATAGGAAGCGACTCTCTATGTGAGCATGGCATCATTGCATCCTCTGTGCGCGCTATCAAAGCAGCACATCCTGATATGTTTGTTGTAACGGATTTATGTTTTTGTGAATATACTGACCATGGGCATTGTGGAATTATAGATGAGGTACATCAAACTGTTGACAATGATGCAACCTTGGAGATTTCAGGTGAGCAGGCAGTTATCCATGCAAAAGCGGGAGCTGATATGATAGCACCGAGTGGTATGATGGATGGTATCATTGAAGTCCTTCGTGACTCACTAGATAAGGCAGGGTATGAGAATCTTCCTATAATGTCTTACTCTACAAAATTTGCATCAGGGTACTATGGGCCATTTCGTGATGTAGCAGAGTCCACACCAAGTTTTGGAAATCGTGCAACGTATCAGATGGATCCTGCAAACCGTCGAGAGGCTATTGCTGAGTCTGTGAGTGATGAGATGCAGGGTGCTGATATTTTAATGGTAAAACCGGCACTTGCGTACCTTGACTTAGTAAGAGAGATAAAAGATGCTACTTCCCTTCCTATGGCTGTTTACAATGTAAGTGGCGAGTATGCGATGTTAAAATATGCAGGAAGTGCGAATTTGATTGATTATGAGAGAGTGGTAATGGAGACTATGGTTGCATTTAAACGCGCAGGAGCGGATATAATTATCTCATATCATGCAAAAGAGGTAGCACGAATGTTAAATAACAGTTAAATTAAAGAAAACTGTTATAGAATATGGATTAACAAAAAAATTAGGATGAAAAATTGAGACATTTTTTAACACTGAAAGATTTTACAAAAGAAGAGATTTTAGAGATTATTGACATCGGTTTAGCTATTAAAAAAGATTTAAAAGCGGATGTTTATAAAAAAGAGCTAGAGAATAAAACGCTTGCGATGATATTTGAAAAGAGTTCAACACGAACGCGTGTAAGTTTTGAGACGGGTATGTTTCAACTTGGGGGACACGCACTCTTTTTGAGTAATCGTGACATACACTTAGGTCGTGGGGAGCCAGTTAAAGATACAGCAAGAGTGATTTCTAGTATGTGTGATATGGTAATGATACGCACATATGAACACACTATGATAGAGGAGTTTGCATCATACTCTAAGGTTCCTGTAATTAACGGTCTTACAGACTCTTACCATCCGGTACAACTTCTTGCAGATTATATGACTATGATAGAGTATGGAGTTGCAGAGGATGCAGTAGTTGCCTACATCGGTGATGGAAACAATATGACAAACTCATGGTTGATGCTTGCTGCAAAACTTGGCTTTGAACTTCGCATCGCTACACCGAAGGGGTATGAGGTTGATGCTGCCGTTTTAGAAGATGCACTCTCTTTGGCTAAAGAGAGTGGTGCGGTTATCAAAGTGATGAATGATCCAAAAGAGGCTGTACATGATGCAACTATTGTGACAACAGATACTTGGGCTTCCATGGGGCAAGAGGATGAGAAAGAGCAACGGATAAAAGAGTTTGATGGTTTTATGGTTGACTCACTTATGATGTGTTTAGCACAAAAAGATGCAAAATTTTTACACTGTCTGCCAGCATATCGCGGACAAGAGGTCTCTGAAGAGATTATGGACTCTCACGCAGAGATAATTTTTAATGAAGCAGAGAATCGCCTCCATGCACAAAAAGGGTTAATGGTCTGGTTAGATAAACAGAGGGGATAGTTATATGAAGTTCTTAGTAACACTTTTTTTCTTAGGTGTGTCACTCTTTGGAGCAGCGAAAGTTGTGAAGGTGGATGCACGCTTTCAAGACTCTAAGAGCTGTAAAGCGTGTCATCATCGCATTGTTACTGAGTGGGAGGAGTCATGGCACTCAAGGAGTCACTATGATAATGATGAGTATTTTAAAAAGAGTTTGGACTATTATGCAAGAAAAACACGCAAGAGTATCAATAGTACCAAGATAAAATGTGCTACCTGTCATAACCCGAGAATCTCTATTACATCGACAGATGAGGAGTATGAACTCGAAGCTGTGATGGGATTAGATAAAGGCTCAGCAATAGATAAAGCAGTAAATGATGCCTCTATTCATGAGGGAATCAACTGTGTAGTATGTCATAATATTGATAAAATTCATGATGAGTATGATGCAAGTAAAAGAGGGATTAATAGAGTAGAGTGGACGCAGTCGGGAGTTATGACAGGACCCTATAAAGATGCAAAGTCTCCCTATCACAAAACAAAGCATCATAATTTTATGGACAAAAAACCAAATGATCTCTGTTTTGTCTGCCATGCAAATGATAGAAGTAGAAATGGTTTAGTTTTTACGAATATGCAGCAGGAGTATAAAAAGGGTTCAAAGAGTTGTGTAGAGTGTCACATGGGTGAAAAACATAAAGATGTGGCTGCCACATATAAGATGTATAATGGAGAAGCAAAGATTAGAAGTGTACGCAATCATGGATTTAAAGGGGGGCATATTGCTACGATGTGGATTGATGCTCTTGAGTTAAAGTTGCAAGAGAAGAAAAAGAATCTGCTCATTACCATTAAAAATCCACAACCACATAACATACCAAGTGGCTTTGGATCTCGCGAACTACTTATTACAATCATATTTAAAAAGGGTTCGAAGATACTAAAAGAGAAAAATGTTTCCTTGACAACATACTATAAAAGAAAAAAAGGGAGAGTTTCTACGCCGCATTTAGCAAAGAGTGCTTCAAAAGATTTGAGTATTCCTGCAGGTGGAAAAAGAGTGCTGAAAGTGGCAAAAGAGCAAGGTGCAACGAGTGTCGAAGTGGAACTTAATTATGTACTGGTAAATCCTGAAATACGTTCTCTTCTTAAACTCAAAGATCCAATCTGGTCTCGTAAAAACTACATTACAAGAGCGACTCTACGATTTTGATAAAAAGAGAGAGAACTCTCTTTTTATTCCTCTAAAACCACCCTTTTGCATCTTCAAGAACAGCGTTATTTATACTATTGTAAAGTTTGACGATAGCATCAATAATATCCGTTCCTGCATCAAAGAAAACATCAGGATCAACATCTTTAGGTGATTTGAGTAACTTTTTACTTGCTAGAGAAGTATAAGCTTCTGTTTTTTTCTCTATACTATTGAGTTCTGCATGGATTGTCGAGGGTAACTTACTTGAGTATTTCGAGGAGAGTGAACTCATTTGCTCCTGTAATTTCTTTTGAAGTGTTGTTGCTTGATGTACAAGCAGATAAATCTGTTCTTTGTCATTTTTAGAGATACTATTTTTTGAAGCAAGACCAGAACCAAAGCCACGCAGTTGACCAATAGCTTCTGTAAGTGGTAAGAGGGTCATCATCATAATTTGTGAACCCTCTTTACCAAAAGGATTTAGCTCTTTTGAACTTCTTTGACTCACCGTTTGTGCAAACATTAAAATCTCTTGAATCTTTTCTGTATATTCAGAAAATGTCTTTTTTGCCTCTTGCTTTAAGGCTTTATGGTTAAGTTTTAAAAGTGCGTTAGAGATGTTTTGCATTCTTGCATTTATAACAGGATCAGCTGCAAGTGTGGTTGCCTCCATTTTTCCAATAGCCTGTTTCATATCATCTCTACTCCCATAAACAAGCAAAAGAGCTGCAGTATTACCGTTTAGGTAAGAGTTTGTAAGCCCTCTTGTTTTTTGTGTAGAGATAAGGAGTTCTTTTAAACTTCCAATAAAGTAACTACTCTGTTTTTGCTCATCATTGCTAAAAAATGACTTCGCCTGCAGATTAAACAGAAAAACTGCAATAATTAAAAGTAAGCGCATATATCCATCCTTCTTATATATTATATAAGAAAAGTATATCAAAATAGAGCTTAAAAAATTATAGTTTAGTAGAGGATACCTGTCACACTACGTATCTTTTCCATCATAGGTTGTGCAATTTCACTCGCTTTATTCGCACCATTTTTTAAGATTTCTCTTACTTCATCTTGATGGTTAAGGTAGTGTTCGCGCGTCTCTCTGTACTCTCTAAAATACTCCCACATTACATCAGCAAGATAAAGCTTAAAGTGTCCATGCCCCTCGCCGCCTCTTTTGTATCTGTTTTGTAAATCAATAAGCGCCTCTTCCTCTAAAAAGAGTTTTGCCATGTTATAGACATTACAGTTTTCATACTCTTTTGGCTCCTCTAGTGCTACAGGTTCAGTCACTATTTTCTTGATAGCTTTGAGTTGCTTTTTCTCTTCCCCAAAGATATTGATGCAGTTATTGTAACTCTTTGACATCTTTTGCCCATCTGTTCCGGGAACTGTCGCTACATTTTCTTCAATTTTAAACTCTGGCAGTTTGAGGATATCTCCATACTCATTGTTGAATTTTGTAGCGATATCTCTGGCAATCTCTACATGTTGAATCTGATCTTTTCCTACAGGAACGATATCTGGGGAGAAGAGTAAGATATCTGCTGCCATCAAAACAGGGTAGGAGAAGAGAGAGTGGTTTGCACTAATGCCTTTTGCTACTTTATCTTTATAACTATGCGCACGCTCTAAGAGTCCCATGGGTGTAAAGGCAGAGAGAATCCAGTAGAGTTCTAAGACCTCTTTTACATCAGACTGTACCCAAAAAACAGATTTGCTTGGGTCTATTCCAAGACTTAAAAAGTCAGTTGCAGTTTGCATTGTTAGCTCTGCAAGTTTTTTCCCGCCATTTCCACTGCTCATAGCATGGTAGTTCGCTATAAAAGCAAATGTATGACTACTCTTTTGTGCATCAACCATCTGTTTAATAGAACCAAAATAGTTTCCTATATGTAAATCACCAGAGGGTTGGATACCTGTTAATACTCTCATAAATCAATTCCTATTATAAAATTTATAAATTTTCAGCGTTATTATACCAATCTCAGCTTTATTTTGTTATTATGAGAAACATAAATATGGAGTCTTGAAGCTCTATTTTAAAGGATTTATTATGAATTTACAAATTCGTTCAAAAGATATTACATTGACTGACGCTACGAAAGCGCATATTGAGAATGCTGTTGAGGCATTTAGAAAATTTTCACTAGATATTACGAGTATTCATTGTGTTGTTACTGCAGAGAAAAAAGGTGTGCTTGTGGAGTTTGAAATTAAAGTTGCACATGCACAGCCGATAGTTATTACGCAAAGAGATGATGTTCTTGATGCAGCTATTGATTTAGCTATAGACAAAGGGACAAAGGCGCTTCGTCGTCTTCATGATAAAGTAGTAGATCATAAAAGAGCATCTCTGAAAGATTTAGAGACGCTCGACGCATAATTTACATGCCCTCTTTTGGGCATAACCCCTCCTCGTTTATCTACAACTACAAGGTCAGTATTGAAGTTCATATTATTGCTATTTTTTGTTTTTAATCTTTATGGAAGTGAGATGCTCAAAGAGTATTCGCTGCGTTTTGGCTATGGATATGCTTCCGAAAAAGATTTAGGTGATATTTTGGTGGGTGGCGATTTCTCTTCGCACCCAAGAGATTTATATGTTTATGCTTTGGATGGTGGTTATCTACTCAAAAAAGATACTTTTACTTGGCCTTTGGATATCTACATAAAAAGTGGTTTAGCATATTATAATGAAGATAAATATGATGATGCATATGAGGTAACACTCTATGCAAAAGCATATCTTAATCTAGATTTTTATTCAAACAGAGTGCGAATAGGGGCAGCCGAAGGTGTCTCATATACAACTGCTGTTCTTGAAACAGAGGATGTAGAAGCTAAAGAGGATAAAGAACCAACTTCACAGTTTTTAAACTACCTTGATATTAGTTTGGATTTTGATTTTGGAAAATTGATAGGTTCAAAAGTTTTAGATGAGACCTATGTAGGATATGCACTCAAACATCGTTCGGGTGTTTTTGGACTCTACAACGGTGTGCATGGTGGCTCAAACTATAACACTTTTTATGTAGAGAAAAATTTTTAAAAGGAAAAATAATGTATGAATGGTTTTTGTGGTTTCATGTACTCTCATTTATCTCGTGGTTTGCTGCCATCTTTTATATGCCAAGACTTCTAGTCTATCATGCAGAGCATAAAGAGAATGCAGGTTTTGTAGAGGTTGTGAAAATTCAAGAAGAGAAGTTGATGAATTTTATCGGCTATCCTGCTATGTGGGCGACCATTATTAGTGGTTCGCTACTTATCTACGAGATAGGATTTTCTGGTGGATGGCTTCATGCAAAACTCTTTTTTCTTGCACTACTTATCGCTTATTTTGTATCGCTTGATAAGTTTAGAAAAGATTTTTTAGAAGATAAATGTAAAAAGAGTGGTAAGTTTTTTAGAATGTACAATGAAGTACCTACAATTTTGATGCTTCTCATTGTGGGTATGGTTGTTTTTAAACCTTTTTAAGGGAGGGATTAGGAGAAGATTACTTCTCCCCACGCTTTTTGGCTTTAAAAAGTAGTGGCGTTCCTGTAAAGTTGAAGGCTTCACGCATTTTATTTGTGAGGTAGCGTCTGTATGTGAAGTGAAGACCGCTTGGCTTGTTCATAACTATGGCTATCTTTGGTGGGCGTGTCTCATACTGTGTAGCGTAGTAGATACGAATAACCTGACCACTTACACTCGGGAGTGTATGGCGACGCAGCGCACGCTCTATAACTTCATTTATCTTGCTTGTCGGTATTCTTTGTGTGTAGTTCTCATTTATCTCTAAAATCATATCGTGGAGTTTGTCAACTCTGAGGTGTGACTTTGCAGAGAGGGTGATGATAGGTGCATAGGCTAAGAACTTAAATCGCTCACGAACCTCTTTGATGATTTTATCATGCTCTTCTCTCTTTGAGATATCCCATTTGTTCAGCACGATGATAGAGGCGAGACGATTTGAGTCTACAAGTCCTGCAATCTTCTCATCAAGGTCTAAAAACGGCTCACTTGCATCAAGAACGATAAGCGCCATATTGGCATTTTCTAACATCTCTTTTGTACGCATAAGTGCATACTTCTCAATCCCTACAATCTTTCCACGACGACGAAGCCCCGCTGTATCTACAAAGGTAATTTGCTTGTCTTTATAGTTGATAGTCTCATCAATAGGATCAATAGTAGTCCCAGCAACACTACTAACAACAGAGCGCTCTTCCCCTAAAAGGGCATTTAAAAGAGAGCTTTTTCCTACATTTGTACGCCCAATGATGGCTATCTTTATATGGTTGTCATCTTCTGCATCATACTCTTTGATGCGGTCATTATTGCCAAAGATAGAGCTATCTTCGATGATGCCATCCATCTCATCCTCATCCCAGTAGGTATAGCCATCATCCACATCTTCATCGTACTCGTTAGAGAAGAACTCCTCATCGCTAATCTCTTCAACCTCCTCTTCGACTACGGTAACATCATCTTCCTCTTTGATGGTGTCACTCTCAGGGATTTTATCTGCTATCCACTCTAAAAGTTCTACGGTGTTTCGGTTATGTGAGACAGAGATACCAAAGATATCTCCTGTACCAAACTCATAAAAATCCCACAGTTTCTCTTTCATCTTATCATTATCTATCTTGTTTACAACAAGGGCAATCTCTTTTCCCATAGCCTGAAGTTCATAAAAAAACTTTTTATCCTCATCTTCAGGGATACTTTTTCCATCAACCATATAGAGAATAATATCTGCCGCATAAGCAGCCTTGAGGGACATCTCTTTTATCTTATCAAAAAGTTCACACCCCTTATCAAGT
>JALWSY010000032.1 GCA_027083035.1 Sulfurimonas sp.
GCTTATTAAAAAGCTTTCAGCAACGACAGCGGTAACGCTCCACACCTACTTCCCATCTCTGGTAATGAAGTAGCCTTTAGGCTATTTCACTTACCTCTACGACATCATTGAGATTTTCAAAAATTCTTTTTACTCTATCTTGCCACAGTTCACCAAACTCTTTGACCTCTTGAGGCGTTGCCTCGCCAGAAGAGAGCTTTTGCATGAGTGGCATCATTGCCGGATTTGGCGCTATTGGGTTTGGATTGTAAGTTACATCCACACTTCTGTTGGTATCTACCCTCGTAAAGCGTACACTTGCATCAATATCAGCGCTGAAGTGCATCAAAGAGTGACGAGCAAACTGCCCTTGTAATCCTTTAAAGCCACTCTTATCCGTCGCTCCGGTAATCTGTGATACCACATTTGCTATCACTCCAGCTACACCATCCTCTAAAGCCTCTTCAAACTCTACTTTTATATTGCCACGCACAGCCCTCTGCTCTGGATACAAAGCACGAAGACCAGCTAAAGTTATGATGTAAGCACCTGCAACTGTAGGACAGGAGTGTCCCGCCTGTTTTACAACATCGAGATAGTTAAACTCATACTCACCCTTCTCAAAAGCCCCGAGGACTTGCGAGAGTGGATCTTGTACTTTGATACTCTCTATGGTATCAAAAAATTCTGGATAGTTCATTTTATATTTTCCTTTTTCATCACTTTTGCACTCACTACCGTATGGTCATTTTGTAACTCAAACTCTGCATCTTTTTGCAACTCATCGAGATCAATGACATGACTATTTTGTGAAATCTGTGCAAAACCTTTTTTTGTTTTTAATTTTGGGTTGTTGGATTCTAGCATATTTCTCAAACTCAAAAGTTGATTTTGCGCAATATTTAGGCGTGATTGTATAGCTTGAGGGTATCTGCTCTGCAGACTCTGCAACTCTCGTGAGTACCCTTCGATTTTAAAGAGCATTGTTTGAAAAAAGTTCTCTTTGAGTGAAGCAATCTCCTCTTTTTTCTGCTCCAGCCTTCTCTCTACGGAGTGTTGCGCGTATGACTTGCGAAGATGCTGCAGCTCTTGATGCAGATTATATATCTTACGCTCCATACTCTGCGTAAGACTCTGCGCTATTGTGTCAAGCGTTTGATAGAGTTCATTTGTATCTGGCAGTGCTATCTCCATAGCAGCACTCGGTGTTGCAGCTCTCACATCTGCTACAAAATCACTAATCACCCAATCTATCTCATGCCCAATGGCAGAGATAATAGGTGTAGTCGCTCTAAAGATAGCTTCAGCGACCATCTCCTCATTAAACGCCCACAAATCCTCTATGCTTCCACCACCACGGGCAAGTATAATAATATCGTACGCTTCTCTATCAGCTCGCTCTATCGCTCTGCTGATAGCAAATTTTGCATCATCACCTTGCACTAAAACATCATAGATATCTATCTCTAAGAGTCTGTAGCGACTATTTGCCACCCGAAGCATATCCTGCAGGGCTGCTCCTGTAGCAGATGTAACTAAAGCGATGCGAGAGGGAAATTCCGGCAGTGGCTTTTTGATTTCAGGATTAAAGTAACCTTGCTGTGAGAGTTTTTGTTTGAGTTGCTCATAGGCTAAAGCCAAAGCACCCTGTCCTGATGGCTCAATGGAGAAGCAGTTTATTTGATACGAACCTCTTGGAGCATAAAGGGTGATGGCACCATTGATAACAACCTTTAAGCCCTCCTCAAGACGAAACTTCAACCGTGATGCATTACCGCGAAACATTACACAACTGATGGCTGATTTGCTGTCTTTGAGTGTAAAGTAGATATGCCCTGAGTTATGAAAGGTGATGCGTGAGAGTTCTCCCTCCACTAAAACCTGAGTAAAACTAGCCTCTAAAAGTGTCTTAATCTGCTCATTTAATCCTGAGACACTTAATGTGTGTACCCCAAGGG
>JALWSY010000033.1 GCA_027083035.1 Sulfurimonas sp.
TCAGTTAATGGGTGTACAGCTCTATGTACAGCATGGAAGGCTTTATGAGCCTGAGAGTTTTAAAGTGCTGCAAGATACAAAAGAGCAGAGTGTTATTCGTTTTGAGTTTAAACACGATGCCCTGCCACCTGAGTTAAAGCACTTTAGAGAGATGTATGGGTATGTCTACATCACTAAGGGTGTACTGGATTATATAGAAGTTAGAAATGAGCATCGATTTAAGCTTCGAGATATAGAGGTACAGAAGTATCTCAAGAGGAGCTATTTTAAGCGTGTAAAAGGGGGAGGGTATCTGCTCTCGCGTGAGGAGCTCTCTATAGATGGTATCTATGATGATGCACCCTACAAAGAGCGTATCAAGGGTGATATCACAGAGTACTGGGATGTACAGGGGAAGTTAGTCACTTATAGTGAGGGTGTGACGCAGAGAGTTGTCTCTTTTGATGATGCAGGGTATGAGACCATAGCAGTTGATTTAGACAGACTCTTTCCACTTTTAGGAAAAGATGCCAGAAAAGCGGGATATGATCTGCCAAAACCTTTTGGAGTGACGCTTGTAAATATGATGCAAAATACAGTTATGCATATGACAAGTTTTAAGGTTGATGGAGTCGATATTGACTTTAACAAAGTGCTTGATGGAGATTCAACTTATAACAACTTGACCTACTCTCCACTCATAAGAGCTGATTTGTGGGTGCTCCCCTTTGTGAGTTTCTCGGTTATTCTTGGTGGTACAGATACTACAACAAATGTTACCTTAGTCTCAGAGAGTGGACTCACTATCCCCTCAATAATTCCAGGCAAACCAGATAAAGAGATAATAGCACCAGGATCCTCACTGCATCTTGATCCCTTTGGGACAAATGCCGTTCTTTATGGCCTTCGCTTTACCGTAGTAGGTGGTGTGGGTAATTATTTTACGACTATAGATTTTCAGTATATAGTTGCTTATACGCCTGAGGCTGATGTGACAATAGATATGATGGTGATTACTCCACTTATCGGGTACACTTTTACAGAGTACTCAACACGCCTCTTCGTAGGTGCACAGTATCAAAGACTCGCACAATCTTTAACTTTTGAGATACCTCTCTCTGATAATCAAAGTGTGAGTGGAGAGGTGGGTCTTCTCTCAGATGAGTGGGCAGGAGTGCTAGGAGCTGACTACTCATTTACACGACAGTGGAGCGCAAACCTGCTCTATTCACAAGGAAAAGATAGAAAAAATGTGGTACTCTCTATAGCATATAGATTTTAAGTATTTTTTTATTAAGAAAGATTATGATAGTATGTGAGTATCTATTTTTCTGGATTTGGTTATGGTAAAGAGTAATATTTTAATAGTAGACGATGTCGTTGAGAATATTCAAGTGGCTATGAGTATCCTCAAAGAGGATAGTTACGAGTTCTCTTATGCACAGAGTGGCGAGGAGGCTCTAAAGCTTCTTAAAAATACACCTTTTGATCTTGTTTTACTTGATGTTATGATGCCGGGTATTGATGGATTTGAAGTCTGTAGACGCATTCAAGATGATCCCCAACTTATGGATATTCCTGTTATCTTTTTAACCGCAAAGGTAGATATAGACTCAGTATCTACAGGTTTTGAAGTGGGTGGAGTTGATTATATTGCAAAGCCTTTTAACTCCGATGAACTTCTGATGCGTGTGCGGACACACATTAAACTCTACAAATCACAAAAGGTACTCAAAGAGAATAACCTCTCTTTAGAGACAAAGATGTACTTTGAGCATAAAAGAATTCTCAGTGAACTCGAAGAGAATCAAAAGGAGATGATTTTTATCCTCTCAGAGCTTGTGGAGTCTATCTCTGATGAGACAGGGAAACATATAAAAAGAGTAGCAGAGTACACAAGACTTTTAGCACACTATCATGAAGCGATTAGCGAAGAGGATGCAGATGTGATGTAC
>JALWSY010000034.1 GCA_027083035.1 Sulfurimonas sp.
TGATAGTCGTTGCGTGTAACACAGTAAGTGCTTATGCCTTAAACGAGATGCGAGAGAGTGCAACTTGTCCTGTTATAGGCGTGGTAGAAGCAGGAGTTTTAGCAACTGCAAATGCACTCACAGATAAAACCTCAGATATTCTTATCATTGGTACAAAAGCTACCATCGCATCAAAGGCTTATGAAGAGGGTTTAGAACAGCTAGAGTTTCAAAACTTACAATCCATTGCTACTCCTCTGCTAGTCCCTCTTGTCGAAGAGGAGATATTTGATGGGAAAATCCTCTTTGCAACGCTTGAGTACTACTTCAAAGAGCAAAAAACACCTAATGCACTCATTTTGGGATGTACCCACTTTCCGCTTTTAAGTAAAAAACTGCAACAATTTTTTGGAGAAAAGACCCTGCTCATTCACTCTGGGGATGCTATTGTAGAGTTTTTAGAGAGAGAGTTTCACTTTAGTAAAAAGTATTCAGATCCCAAACTCAAGTTTTTTGCCTCAGAGAACCCCGAAGCTTTGAGAAAAATCGCACAGAAGTGGCTCTATGAGTAAAAAACGCATCTCCATCTTTGGCTATGGAACTACTACAAAACCCTTAGCAAAACATATCAAAAATGCAGTCTTTTATGATGATAAATGCACAGAGCCATACGCTGGTGTAGATGGCTCTTTTGTCAGACCCTCTGATGAGTTTGATGCAAACCACTCAGACTTGGAGATAACAAGCCCGGGGATTCCACCCTCAAACCCACTTATACAAAAAGCACAAAACCTTATCAGCGAGTATGACTACTTTGCAGATGTATATAATCTAAAAATTTGGATAAGCGGCACAAATGGTAAAACGACCACTACACAGATGATGCAACACCTCCTAGCAGACAAAGGAAGCGAAGCAGGCGGTAACATCGGAACACCTTTAGCACTTCTCAATCAAAAAGCGCCTATCTGGATACTAGAGACAAGCAGTTTTACTATGCACTACACAAGCAAAGCCGCACCTAATATCTATGTTTTACTCCCTCTCTCACCTGATCATATTAGTTGGCATGGGAGCGAAGAGGCGTACGTTGCTGACAAACTCAAACCTCTTGCTATGATGAAAAGTACAGACAAAGCCATCATTCCAGAAGCTTACAAAGATGTAAAGAGTCGTGCAGAGATTATTACCTACAGAGATGCAGAGGATGTTGCCAAAATATTTGAACTAGATAGCTCACGCCTAAAGTTTCAAGGTGCTTTTTTACTCGATGCTCTTTTAGCTATGGCTGTTGATAAGCTCCTTTTTGAGAGAGTTGATTACAAAAAGATAAATGAATTTGAGCTTGACCCCCACCGCCAAGAGGAGCTGAGAGACTCCAAAGGCAGGCTCTGGGTAAATGACACAAAAGCGACAAATCTTGATGCAACAATCGCTGCTGTAAAGAGATATGAAAACTCTTTTATACACCTTATCTTAGGTGGAGATGATAAAGGGGTTGATTTACATGAACTTTTTTCATTTTTACAAGATAAAAAACTTCACATCTACACCATTGGCTCAAACAAAGAGAAGCTCTCTAACCTCGCTAAAGAGTATGGTATCAAAATAACGCAATGCAAAAATCTAATAAGTGCCATCCAAGAGATATCTATAAATATGAAAAATGAAGAGATAGCCCTTCTCTCCCCCGCTGCTTCAAGTCTCGATGAATTTACATCCTATGCACAAAGAGGCAATCTTTTCAAATCTACTGTTAAATGCTTATAAGTAAAATAAAATACCCACTTAATAAAACATTTTTTATACTTTGACTTAAGGAATAGAGTGTACATTTAATACTGTATATGACAAATAACACACAAAATGTTCAAATAACGGCTAAAAAAGTATTAAAAACACACTTTTATCTTAAGCTTAGAAAGATAATAT
>JALWSY010000035.1 GCA_027083035.1 Sulfurimonas sp.
AGAAAATCAGACAATTGATGTTGCGCAATTTTCAGATAAGCTCTTTAGCGAAGAGCAGATTGCTAAAAAGAAGCTGGAGTTTGAAAATATCTTTGGAGATGATACAGACAAAGATACCATCAGTGTAGCAGTAAAGTCATTTGAGGAGATTGTTCGGCAAGAGGCTCAGGGATTAAGTGTCAATGAGGATTTTATAAAGCAGAAATTTCAAGAAAACATCAAAAGCCTACCGCAAGATAAGCAAACAGCAGTTAGTCAAAACATAACTGAAAATGGCACAACGATTGTAACAAATATCAAAAAACATGTCGAAGATGGAAACAGATTCATCAAAGATAGCAAAAAGACAAATCTGTTTCAAAAGGTTCCAACTGTTACAGATAAGATAAAGCTAGATGATAATCTAAAAAGCGTTACAGCCTTTACAAAGGGGTTTCTATCTGGCAAGACACTATACATTATGTTTAAAGAGAGCAACAAAGATAGTGAATTTTTTGGCTTGTGGATGGTTGCTAAGATGCGTTTTAAAGATGATAAAGTTACGATAAATGGGATTAGCAATATAGATGAAAGAGATAAAAACAGATACACAATAGACAATGGAGTGTTATATATAACAGATAGCAAAGAAGATGCTACGGCAATAGAGATTGTAGATTCAAAATCGGATTATCTAATTCTTAGCATAGATGAGCCAAAAGATGAGATAAAAAGAGCAGGTTATCTATATTTAGATAAAAATTTGGCGTTAGATAGTGCTAAAATAAAAAATAAAGAGCTAAACAGAGCACCGCTTAAAACATTTAGCAATGTAACAAAACTGAGCAAAGAGATACTAGATAAAAGAACATTTTTTATAACATATCTTACAATAGATGACCCAGATAGTGCATTTAATTTTCATTATGTGATAGAGAAACTGCGTTTTGTATCGGACTATATGGTTTTAACAACGCTGTATGAGCCAAAAAAGAGCAGTGTAAGGGAGTATAGAATATCAGATGGTATTTTATTCTCTGATGCGCAAGATGACGCTAAGGCTTTGGAGGTAAAAGTTGTCGAGACGCATGATGACTATCTTGTGCTTAATCATTCTAGCGATGAGTTTAATCAACAGCTATCTAGAATATATACAGATTTAAACAAAGCAAAAGAGTATGCCAAGGCTCAAAATAGCGATATAGACCAATCTAATCTAATCGGATTTGATGATATTGTCAGCTTTAATGCAGAGCTTGAAAACAGAAGACTATTTTTTATATCCAAAACTCCAGAGGGATACTTTTTAGATAACAATTTTTACCTAAACTCTCAAACCAATACAACCTCAAGAGGCGAGAAATATACTATAAACAGTGATGGTTCAATTACACTTAGCGGAAAAGATTTTAGCTTTACGATGCATATTACAAACTCAAACAAAGACTTTATAGAGCTAAGTTTTAATGAATCTTTGATACCAAACGCCTTTATATTTGCAGACAGGCTTAAAGCGGAGGCAAAAATAAAAGAG
This sequence comes from Sulfurimonas sp., assembly GCA_027083035.1. Lineage (GTDB taxonomy): Bacteria > Campylobacterota > Campylobacteria > Campylobacterales > Sulfurimonadaceae > Sulfurimonas. Next base: position 1,514 of record JALWSY010000035.1, read on the forward strand.
CTTGAATCTCAGCCTGCAGTATCACTGCAAAATCTTTTAATAGGACAAGATATAGATGTGCAATCTGGCATCTATAAAGGCACAATTACAGATTCATTATGCGACAATACATCATATCCTATAGAGATTTTTATAGATTCAAATAAAACAAATGCTATTATTAATGAAAAAGATATATATATAGTAGTAGTCCAAGATATTCAATAAACTGAAAAATTTAAAATATATATTTTCAATATAAAATAGTTTGATTGTTATTTGTAAAATTTTGAAGAACCTAGTAAAAACTCCATAAAAAATTTTCTTTCTGATAGAAATATTGATTTATTATATCAATCAATGACTTAATTATCTCAAAACTAAAAATAATAAACTAAGATATATAGGAGAAAATAC
>JALWSY010000036.1 GCA_027083035.1 Sulfurimonas sp.
GAGTAGTGGTGAGAGTGAGGCTAAGAGTGAACCTGCTCCAGCACCGACACCTGCAACACCGGCACCTTCGACAACGCCTACTGCTTCAAACACTCCACCAAAAGATGATCCAAAAGCGGCAGCTCCTGCAAAGCGTGCGCCTGCTACGGTTGAGCAGACAATTCGTGTAGATGTAAAAAGACTTGATCATCTGATGAACTTAATTGGTGAGCTTGTTTTGGCAAAGAACAGACTTATTAAGATAAATGATGATGTTGAAGAGCGTTATGAGGGTGAAGAGTTTTTAGAGGAGCTTAATCAAGTAGTAAGTATAGTTTCTCTTGTAACAACTGACCTGCAGATTGCTGTTATGAAGACAAGAATGCTCCCTATTGGAAAGGTCTTTAATAAGTTTCCAAGAATGATTCGTGATCTCTCACGTGAACTTAATAAAAAGATAGAGTTGGTGCTTGGTGGTGAGGATACAGAGCTTGATAAGTCAATTGTTGAAGAGATAGGTGATCCTCTTGTTCACATTATCCGTAACTCTTGTGACCATGGTATCGAACCGCCAGAAGAGCGTATAGCAAAAGGAAAAGATGAGACAGGAATTATTAGTCTTAAAGCATATAATGAAGGGAACCAAATTGTTATTCAGATAGATGATGATGGAAAGGGACTTGATGTAAATATGCTTAAAAACAAGTCGCTTGAGAAGGGTCTTATCACAGAAAAAGAGGCTGATACTATGAGTGACAAAGAGGCTTTTGGTCTTATCTTTAAGCCCGGGTTCTCAACTGCAGCTGCTGTAACAAGTGTGAGTGGTCGTGGTGTCGGTATGGATGTTGTAAAGACTAACATTGAAAAACTTAACGGTATTATTGATATAGATAGTGAATTAGGTGTGGGGACATCTATGAAGTTAAAAATTCCTTTAACACTTGCTATCATTCAAGCGCTACTTGTTGGTGTTCAGGAGGAGCATTATGCTATTCCGCTCGCCTCTGTCCTTGAGACAGTAAGAATTTCAAAAGATGAGATTTATACAGTTGAGGGACGTAGCGTTATGAGACTTCGTGATGAGGTACTCTCACTTGTACATATCGGAGATATTTTTGAAGTTGAACGCATACTTGATTCGAGTGAACACGCTTATGTTGTTGTTCTAGGACTTGGTACGAGTAAGCTTGGACTCATTGTAGATACACTCGTAGGTCAAGAAGAGATAGTTATTAAATCTCTTGGAGATTATCTCAAAGGTATTGAAGGAGTAGCTGGTGCTACTATTCGCGGCGATGGTGGTGTGACACTTATTGTAGATGTTGTTGCGCTTATGCAGATGGCAAAGGATGTTAAAGCAACACCTCTTAGTGATATGACTACAGAAGCCGCAGCTTCTATGGAGAAGACGAAAGCAAGTGACTATACGGTTATGATTGTGGATGATTCTAAAACAGATAGAACGATTATGCGAAAGGCATTAGAACCGATGGGTATTACACTTGTTGAAGCTGCTGATGGGCAAGAGGCGCTCAATGTCTTAAAATCAGGGGATTATAGCTTTGATGCAATGCTTATTGATATTGAGATGCCTAGAATGGATGGATATACATTAGCAACAGAGATTAAAAAATATAATAAATACAAAAATTTACCACTCATAGCAGTAACTTCAAGAAGTGGTAAATCAGATAGAATGCGTGGTGTTGAGTCGGGTATGGTTGAGTATATTACGAAGCCATATTCTGCAGACTACCTCTCTAGTGTAGTGCAAAGAAATGTTAACTTTAAATCGGAGTTTTTATAATGAGTGATAAACTAAAGCAGATAATTAACCAGCAGAGTGACCAGCAAAATGTTGCGCTAGATCAACTTGATGATGTTGTGCAGTTAGTTGGTTTTGTGATTGGAGATGAGGAGTATGCTGTACCTATTCTCTCCATTCAAGAGATTATCAAGCCATTTTCGTGGACACGGGTACCTCAAGTACCAAAGTATGTACTCGGCGTTTTTAATCTTCGTGGAGCTGTTATACCTTTGATTGATTTGCGTACAAAATTTGGTCTGCAGACAAAAAAACAGTCAGACGATACGCGTTTTATCGTTATGCGTCATGGAGATGATGTCGCTGGCTTTGTGATAGATAGACTCACTATGGCAATTCGTATCAAAAAAACTGATATAGGGCCTGCTCCAGATACAGTAAACGGAGATGATACTATCATCGATGGTGTTGGAAAGCAAGCAGATAAAATCATTACGATCTTAAAGGTAGATAAACTTCTAGAGAGGGATTTTTAAGTTATTAAATGCAAAATAAACTAAAAGCTACGGAGGAGGGTGAAGAACTTTTCTTACACTTCTTTGAAAAGTTGACACTCTATGATATTACGACGTTAGAACATTTGATTTCTAAATATTTTGCAAAAAACATCTCGCAAGTAGTCCTTGATTTGGAAAAAGTAGAGTATATTGATACTGCTTTTGGTATTTTTTTGCTCAAAATTGAAGAGCATTTTCAACAAAGAGGTGTAACAACTACATTTCTGTGTGATAACATAAGTATCAACTCTACCTTAGAACTTGTGCGTAGGCAAAAGAGAAAGAGGGAAGAGGGAGGACATCCTCTTGTAAAAAAACCATTCTCTGAAAATTTTTTTTCGATGATAAATGATATTTCAGTAGGTATCGTCTCTTTTTTGACCTTTTTTGGTCAGTTGATTATGACACAACTCTACTATTTGAAGTCCTTTAAAAATATACGCTATAAAGAGATAGCTTTTGAGATAAATGAATCGGCAATAAGAGCTATTGGTATAGTTTCACTCACAAGTTTTCTTATAGGGCTTGTTGTGGCATATCAGTCAGCTTATCAGCTAAAGTCGTATGGGGCAAATATTTTTATTGTAGATATGTTGGGTATCTCTATCTTACGAGAATTAGCTCCGCTGATTACGGCTATTGTTATTGCTGGTCGTAGTGGTTCAGCGTTTACAGCGCAGATAGGTGCGATGAAGATTACTCAAGAGATAGATGCGATGAAGAGTATGGGATTTGATCCATTTGCTTTCCTTGTCTTGCCAAGAATTATTGCCCTGATGATAACGCTTCCTATCCTTATATTTATTGCAGATATGATGGGTATGTTTGGAGGGATGTTAGTCTCAAATCTTGATTTGGGTATCAGTACGCAACTTTTTTTAGATCGCTTTCGAGAGGTGGTGGATGTCAAACATTTCTACATAGGAATACTAAAGGGTCCATTTTTTGCATTTTTAATAGCGAGTATTGGTATTTATCGTGGTCTAAGTGTAAAGGATGATACCCAAAGTATAGGATTTAATACAACTAAAAGCGTTGTTGAATCTATCTTTGCTGTTATTGTATGTGATGCACTCTTCTCTATCATATTTACCAATTTAGGAATTTAAGTATGCCTGTTATTAAAGTGAGAGATTTAAAGACAATCTTTGGTGAGAAAGTGGTGCATGATGGACTTAATCTTACAATCAATGAGGGTGAGATATATGGTCTTTTAGGACCGAGTGGGTGTGGTAAAACGACTCTACTTCGTGAGATGGTAATGCTTGAAGCGATATCACATGGAAGCATAGAGATACTTGGTAAAAAAATAGAGTCTATATCTGCAAAAGATGCACAAAACTTAAAACAAAACTGGGGTGTTCTCTTTCAGTTTGGCGCACTCTTCTCTTCGCTCTCTTTAAGAGACAATATTGCGCTACCGCTTGTGGAGTACACAGATCTCTCAAAGTCAATGATAGATGAGATAGTTGATTTTAAGATAAAGATAGTAGGACTCAAACCGCAAGACTCAGAACTTTTCCCTTCTCAGATAAGTGGAGGGATGAAGAAAAAAGCGGGATTAGCTAGAGCGCTAGCGATGGATCCAAAACTCCTTTTTTTAGATGAGCCTACTTCTGGACTTGATCCTATATCTGCGCGGGAGTTTGATGCGCTTATCTTAAAGTTGCGCTCTATGTTGGGCTTAACCATTGTAATGGTCTCTCATGATTTACAATCTATTTATGATACTTTAGATAGAGTAGCAATTATAGATGAGAAAAAGATAGCCTACGAGGGGAGCATACAAGATGTTAAAACTTCAAAGAGCAAATTTGTACAGACATTTTTTAAATAAATGAGGATAGTTATATGAACAATAGAGTAAATTATGCAGTCATTGGATTTTTAGTGCTTTTTGGTCTCTCTCTTATTGGAGGATTTGCCTACTGGATGTTAAAACCAACCACACAAAAAGATGTGAAGATTTATGCTATCTATTTTGAGGAGTCTGTTTTAGGACTCAATATTGATGCGCCTGTGAAATATCGGGGAATAAATGTTGGAAAGGTTATCGACCTCTCCATCAGTGAGAAAAACTCTGAAAAGGTGCGTGTCTTGGTATCTATTTTAAAATCTACCCCTATTAAAGTAGATACAGTTGCAAAACTAACAGCTCAAGGGATTACAGGTTTGACCTATATAAATCTTTCACAAGGCTCTCATCTTGCAAAACCTTTAGAGGCAAAAAAGGGTGAAAAGTACCCTGTAATCAAAACAGTTCCCTCATTTTTTACAAATTTTGAAAAATCTCTTGGTTCTGTATCCTCTAAACTAACAGCTACACTTGGTAGAACGGAGGAGTTACTAGGAAGTGACAATCAGGAGCAGATGTCTCTCATCTTAAGACGAAGTGCGCATATGATGCAACAGATGGATAAACTACTTGATGATAAAACCGTAGATAATCTGCAAAAAAGTGTTCAGCATTTGGAGTCTATCTCTCGTAAGGTTGATGCTGTTATTCCAAATATAGATAAAAGTATGAATAGGCTCGTTGAAAATAGTATAAATTGGGAAAATAATGTCTCCGAATCTTTAAAGAGTATCAGTATAAGTTATCTGACTATCAAATCCTCAATGGCAGAGTTTGAGCGCTCTATCGCGGATGGGGAGTTTAACTTGCAAGAGATTACTGCAGATCTACTTCCAACTATAAATAACTCATTTTTAGAGATGCAGGAGTTTACCGCGAAGTTAAAAGATTTGCTTGATGAGTATAATGACTCTCCATCAGATATCTTTTATAGACGCGAAGAGATTAAAAAAGCACCGGGAGAGAAGTAGAATGAAGTACCTAATATGGATAGGATTTATCTGGTTAATAAGTGGATGTACGGTGACACAACCCTATATATATGAGTACAGAATTGCACCAAAAATTGGTGCCTCTGATGATGCTAAAGTAGCATCTTGTAAAACAAAGTCGCTTAAAGTTGCACAGGTTTTTGGAACACCACGGTTGATGTCTCAAACAATGCGATACACAAAAGGAGAGTATGAGGAACACTCTTTTACAGAGTCTAAATGGTCAACAACTCCAGCAACTGCAATCTCCGCTGCTATTGTTAAAAGCATAAGGGAGAGCCATATATTTGCTAGTGTGAGTAGTTTTAGATCACGCAGTAGAAGTGATCTTGTCCTTGAGAGTAATATTGAGGAGTTTATACAGCATTTTTCTGAAGATACAAATAGCTCTTATGTAGATGTTTCTGTTGATATGTCACTAATAAATAGTAAAAATTCGCAGGTAATAGAGAGTAAAAACTTTAAAAGAAAGATACAGTTAGAGAACTTAAATGCACAGGCTGGTGTTGAAGGGCTGAACAGAGCATTAGCAGAGATTTTAGAAGAGAGTAATAAATGGTTATCAGGTGTATGTAAGTGATAGAAGAGAGTGAGTATGTCAAGAGAAGAGAGAAGTTAGCCAAATCACTTCGAAGTAACTCCATAGCAATTATTTTAAGTGCATCAGCAAAGATACGCTCTAATGACACGGAGTACCCTTTTAGACAAGATAGTAACTTTTACTATCTTACGGGTTTTAAAGAGGATAATGCTGCATTAGTAATAGTACGCGCAAAAAAAGCGTATGAGAGTTATCTGTTTGTACAGGAGAAGGATAAGGAACAAGAATTATGGCATGGAAAACGACTTGGTGTAAAGCGAGCTAAAAAGTGTTTTCATGTTGATGCACTTTTTGGAAGTAGTGAGTTTGAGAGTAAAATAGAGAAATTTTTCACTAAGAGCCACTATCTCTATTATGATTTTAAAGGGGAGAGTAAACATCAAGATTTTTTACAAAAAAAAGCTAAAGAGCTTTTAGCACTTTATGATATTGCTCCGTTCATAGAGAGAATGCGTCTTGTAAAATCACCTGCAGAGATAGAGTTAATAAAAAAAGCACTTCAGATTACAAAAGAGGCACACCATAGAGCTATACAAAAGAGTCCAGCTTTGGCATTTGAGTATGAGCTGCAAGCTGAAATAGAGTATGCTTTTAAAAAGCGTGGCGCATATAGTGATGCCTATACCTCTATAGTAGCTTGTGGCAATGGGGCAAATACACTTCACTATATAGCAAATGATAAAAAGTTAAGGAAGGATGCCTTAATTTTAATTGATGCAGGGTGTGAGTATGAATATTATGCGAGCGATATTACAAGAACCATTCCTGTAAGTAAAAAGTTTACCAAAGCTCAAAGAGAACTTTACTCTCTGGTTTTAGATGTAGAAAAAGAGATAATCTCTATGATAAAACCGGATATATTGCGTTCAAAACTGCAAAGTAGGGCAGAGGAACTTTTATGTCAAGGTTTAGTAAATCTTGGAATCCTCAAAGGTGAAGCAAAAGAGCTGCTCAGGAAGAAAAAACATAAAAAATACTATCCACATGGTATAGGGCATTGGATGGGATTAGATGTGCATGATGCTTGTCCCTATAAAGATGCAGCAGGAAAAGAGATATCTCTGCAAGATGGGATGGTACTCACCATAGAACCGGGCATTTACATAGATAAAAATGACACCTCTGTGCCAAAAAGATATAGAGGTATAGGGATACGCATTGAAGATGATATTTTAGTGACCTGTAGTGGGCATGAAAATCTTTCTGCTGATATTGTAAAAGAGATAAAAGATATTGAAATGCTCTGAAAAGAGTGCTACTCTTCGTTGTAAGAGTAGGTCCAACCTGTGAGTTTGTGTACCTTTGCCTCGTAAAAGTTATCGGAATCTGCTAAGAAGTCCATCACAAACATAGGCACATGAGGAATGGTGCGTCTATCATCCTCTTTAATTAGCAGTAGAGGCATAAGTGTATCTTGTCCTGTTGTTTGTGAAAATCCTACAGGCATGAGTTGGCTGAGAAGTTCAGCAGGATTTTTTATTTTATTTTCATCTAAAAACTTATCTAAAACTGCTTCTTGCACATCTTTTGGAAGCCGTTCTGCTGTGTTTAAAAAGATAGTGAAGTGAATAGGTGTCTCTTTAAACTTCTCAGGTGCAGAAGTCGCCATAATAATATACTCTACATTTTCTAAATGCTTTTGAATCTCAGAAACTTCTAGATATTTACTTGTTTGTATAGCTTTTGCTTCCATTCTTTTACCTTTTTTTGACACTCTGTCATAGTTTTTAATTTTTTGGGAATTTTATCATAAAATAGGAGCCAATGGTACAGAAAATGCTGATAAATCATCTAAAGGGAGTCGTATGCAATTCATAGAGGCACTTAAGCTTAGAAGTAAGTTATTAATACTCTTTATACTTATAACTGTTGGACTTGTAAGTGTAGGTGTGATGGGAAGTATGCATCTCAACTCAATGAAGAAAAATCTTGATAGTCTCTACTTTGGATCACTTGTACCCGTTACCGAACTCAATGAAATCATACAAACATACCATCAAGGACTTGCATCTACACTTTATAAGGCATATCGCTTAGAGATAAGTCCGAGTCAAGCAGGAAGTGAGATTGAGACCTCTTTGAAGTATATTAATAAAAAATGGAAGAGTTATGAGTCCCACTTTCTTAGAGATTATGAACGAGCTTATGTAGCATATACAGCAGCAGAGATTAAGAAAACCAATCGCTACTTTTTACTCATTTATAAAGCAGCAAAGAGTGGCAAAGAGCTGAGTAAAATAAACATCAACAAGCTTGAAAAAAAGGTTTCTACGATTCATAGTGTTATAGCTAAACTTATTAAGTATGAGGTCGAAGTTGCAAATTATGAACGTAAAAAGTTTCTTGTTGAGTATCAAAATACTAAAATAAATCTCGGTATTTCTCTTTTTGTAATAACTATGACGATTTTATTAATCTCTTTTTATGTCTTTAGAAGTATTCAACAAGACCATACAAAACTTGAACTCTTGACAAAAAAACTCAAAAAAGCAAATAAAAAGCTTGAAAATGTCTCCTATACAGACTCACTTACAGGGTTGCATAATAGAAGATACTTTAATTTAATCTATGAAAAAGAGCTCAAACGAGCAAAACGCGCGACAACCTACATCACTTTTATGATGATAGACATAGATTTTTTTAAACAGTACAATGACACTTATGGACATATTGAGGGAGATTATGCTCTCAAAACTGTTGCCAAAGTGCTGCAAAAAACTCTTAAACGACCAAGTGATTTTGTCTTTCGACTAGGAGGTGAGGAGTTTGGTGTACTTATCTCTGATGTTGATGAGTCGAACTCTGCTAAGATTGCAGGGGAGTTGTGCGATGCTGTGCGTGCTGAGGAGTTAAAGCATGAGAACTCTCAAGTAAATGAGTTTGTTACTATATCCGTTGGGGTTGTCTGTTGTGTGGCAGATGATGCACTTGATGATAAGATTCTAATCTCACGTGCAGATGAGATGCTCTATGAGGCAAAAGAGAGTGGTAGAAACCGGTATGTTATCACTTCAAATGTAAGTGCCACTACAACGCAGTCAATTATGCAGGATTAGTGACCATGCCTGAAGCGAAAAGAGTCTTCTATTAGAAGCTCTCGTAAGCGCTCTTTCACATCGCCTTGAAACTCCATCCACTCCTCTTTGTAGCGTCCGCCACAACCAAGTTTTTTCTTGAGTTTTTTAAGGAGTGAGCTAGCATCCTCTTTAGAGAGTGCAAACTCTCCAACGAGAGTAACTGTTTTTCCTCTGCGCTTCTCTTTTTTAAAAAAGAGTTGGTGCTTTTGTGGTTCTAATAGAGCATTACTCTTTTTGATTTTTTTAGGTGTTTGCACCTCTGTCCACCCATCTTTGATATCGGCACCAATAAATATGTCGAGCTTTTTGCCTCTGCTCATCTAATAGACTTTTTGTGAGAGAATGCTCATATTTTTGTGAGAGTATGCTCTACTCTCTAAGGCTTTAAGTACATCGTGATGTGTGTACATCGTATGATCATAAAGAACTACTAAAACATCATCATCTTTTTGTAAAAAGGTATGCTCTCCATAGTCACTATAACGCGTAGCACCTATGCTGATTATCGCCTCTTTAGGATAACCAGAGAACTCTATATACTCTGCAAGTGGTTCGAGTGGACCAAACTCCTCTTGAGTGTTTATCTGATTCTCTATCCAGTTGAGGAGCTTTGTGTAGAAGTAGCTATACCCTGTTAGTTCAACATCTTCCCCATAAGTATGTAGTGTGTTATCACGGCGTAAAAAGCTGCAGATGGAAAAGTTATCCATAATACCACCCGCTTCAAACTTATCTATCTCTATGAGTTGTGCAGAGAAGCCTTTTGAATAAGCGCCCCAGTTCTTTTTATCACTTATTTTATTCGCACCTTTTACTCGGATGGAGGCATCATTATAGGCTCCAAAGTAAGTAGGAGTGATAGAGGTGATTTTTCCCGCTACATACTCTAATTCACAGATAAGTCCCACTTCTGGCTCTGCTTGTACATTCAGAGCCTCTTTGGGGAGTTGGAGTCTCTCTGCAGAGAGAGGGTAGGTGTAGAGTTGCTCTTTTGCTTGGGGATGTTTTTTACTCTCTGCACCCTCTGCGATAGGCAGGTAAAAGGGAAACATCCCTTTTGGAGCCGCCTCATCAGCGGTGATAACATCTTTAAAATCCTCCGCCTCTCCAGCTTGATCAAGATGCAGAGCAAAGTTTCCCGCAATCCCAAGACCTAAAAAGTTCTTATATCTAGCCATTAGAGTTTTCCAGCCTCTTTGGCCTCTGCAAACTCCTCATAAGTACCTTGAAAATCAATGTATGTTCCATCATCATGCAACTCAATTATACGCGTTGCAAATGCATCAAGGAGTTCACGGTCATGAGAGACACAGATAACATTGCCTTTAAACTCATGCAGAGCCTCTCCAAGTGCTACAATAGCCTCAAGATCAAGGTGGTTTGATGGTTCATCAAGCACTAAGAAGTTACCACCCTCAAGCATCATTTTACTCAGCATCATTCTGTGCTTCTCACCACCTGAGATACTAACAACAGACTTCTCTTGCTGTTCACCATTAAAGAGCATACGACCAAGACAGTTTCTAATCTCAGCGATATCACGCTTGGGATCAAAAGCACGCAACCAGTCATAGAGTGTGCCATCTCCTTCGATAATATCTGCTGTATCTTGTGGAAAGTAGGAGTTCTCAATAGTAGCACCCCAAACAACTTCACCACTAGTGGGTTTGATTTCTTCCATAAGAATTTTGATAAGCGTTGTCTTTCCAACACCATTGCCACCGATAAGTGCAATCTTTTCATCCGGATTTACTTTAAAACTTATATTTTTAAGAACTTCATTCTCTCCATAAGAGTGGCAGATATCGATAACATTAAGTGCCTCATCTCCCATTACACGCTTTGCTTTAAAGACGATGCTTGGATCACGACGAGAGGAGGGTTTTATCTCATCTATCTGTAGTTTATCAAGTTGTTTTTGACGCGATGTTGCCTGTTTTGCTTTGGAAGCATTTGCAGAGAAGCGTCTTACAAAGGCTTCTAGTTGCTCTTTCTCTTTTTGTTTTTTTGCATTATCAAGCTCAAGTTGCTTTGCCATAACATTGGCTGCGATATACCAATCATCATAGTTTCCTGTAAATTCGCGAATCTTTTGATAATCAACATCCAAGATATTGGTTACTACGGCATTAAGGAAGTGTCTATCGTGGGAGATGACGACCATAGTCCCTTCATGGCGTTGCAGCTCATTCTCTAACCAGCTAATAGTCTCAATATCAAGGTTGTTGGTAGGCTCATCGAGGAAGAGTACATCTGGTTTTGGGTAGAGAACCTGTGCTAGAAGGACTTTAAATTTATCAGCACTATCAAGGGTACTCATAAGCTCATTATGTTTCTCAACGGGGATACCGACATTTGCAAGAATCTTACCGATGTTTACATCATACTCATAAGTTGGATCCTCTTCAACACAGATAACCTCTAGGTCTGCTAGACGATTATTGACTGCATCATCTTCAAAATCGCCGGTCATGTAGAGTTCTTCTTTCTCTTTGATGGCATCATAGAGACGCTTGTTTCCATACAAAACAGCATCTGCAATGGTAAAGTCTTCAAAAGCGAACTGGTTTTGTCCGAGAACACCGACTTTATTTGATTTTGGGATGATGACTTCACCCTCATACTCATTAATCTGGCCACTAAGGATTTTAAGAAAGGTAGTTTTTCCAGCACCATTAGCACCGATAAGACCGTATCGCTTGTGACGGTCTAGTTTTAGATTTATATCTTGAAATAGAACTCTATTTCCATAACGCATTGTTAAGTTTTGAACTGTTACCATAAATGTCTCGCTTGGGTATATTTTTCGCGATTATACCCAAGAGTTGTTTAAAGTTAGGTTTTGTAGCCTTGTAAGAGGTTGTTGAGATTATTCGTCATCTCCATAAGTGTTGCGGAGGCTTGCGATATCTCCTCTATAGTTTCTTGATTCTCTTGAGAGATTTTTTCGATATTTGAAACTTGTGTTATCATGCTCTCTATAGTCTTGGAGTTCTCTATGTAGCCAGTTACTGTCTCATCTACTTGAACTATAGACTCTTCGATAGCATTTACACTTGAACTTATCTCACCCTCAACCTCATTGGCATTGTGTGAGAGTGCTTCTATCGCTTTTGCATTTGAGGACATATGTTCACTTGCATCATTTACTGATTGTGTAATAACGCTGATGGTGGTATTAATCTCTGAGAGAGATTTTTGTGTACGCTCTGCAAGTTTTCGCACTTCATCTGCAACAACAGCAAATCCACGTCCATGCTCACCAGCTCTTGCAGCCTCTATGGCAGCATTGAGTGCAAGTAAGTTTGTTTGGTCTGCGATATCAGAGATAACGGTTAGAACATTTTTTACTGAGGTGGTCTCAGAACTGAGTGCTACAAGTTTTTCTGAGAGTTCAAGTTCATCATGACTTCTCTCCTCTATCTCATTTGCAAGTTGTACTATCTGATGATTTGCATTTTTGAGTGCCTGTCCTGTTTGGTCTATGTTCTCTTTTGTCTGTTTTGCTTGTTCGATAGAGACACGAAGCACATCTTGGAGTTCTTCTCCATCGTGTGCTACTTCATGTACAATGTCGCTCTCCTCTTGTGCTTTTGACTGCATATCTACCGATGCACGAGAGAGTGTAGTGGCAATTTCGGCATTGTTAGCAGAGGTTGTAGTTGCTTCAGAGACAGTTACACGTACTTTTTCTATAAACTCATTAATATTCTCTGCCACTTCAGATATTTCATCACCTGCAGGAACCTTGACTCTGTTTGTAAGGTCTCCATCGCCTTTTGCTAAATCATAAGTCGCATCTTGGAGTGTTTTGAGTTTATCAATGATAACTTTTTTAATAATGAAGAGTGAGAGTGCTATCATTATGACAATGAAGATAGCTGTACCAATAAGTGCTGAGATAAAGTTCGCATTTGCATTTGCCAAGGCTTCACTTTCATCGATTTTTACAACAATAGCCCACACTTCATCAAAGACTTTCACAGGGGAGTAGGAGAGAATAACTTTATGACCAAGGTAGTCCGTTCCTAGTGTTGTTTTACTTACACCTTTCATAGCAGCCCTTGTAGCAGGTGTATCTATTTTGTAGTTTCCTAGGGTAGTACCTGCTTTTCTTGTCGCTTCATCTATTGCTTTGATTTTATCTAAAAATCTGCTCTCGCTTCTCATAGTATAATCTGTTCCCACTAGGAAAGCTTCACCAGTTTTTCCAAGTCCAACTTGATCTACTTTGTTATTAAAACTCATAATATCATTGATTTTTGCTATCGGTAACTCAAAAATTAAAGCACCTTCATTATCCTCTCCAAAGTAGATAGGCATAGCGATAAACGCTACTTCCTTGTTGTATGCCGGTTCATATATGGAGAAGTCTTCAAATACAGCCTCTCCTTTTTTTGCTTTAAGTGTTTTTTGAAATACACGCCCAAGTCCTGTATTGGCATATTGTCCCTCTAAGAGGTTTGTTCCAAGGTCACAGTTTTTTAAGACGCTATAGAGTATATCACCTGACGGATTGACGATAAAGAGGTCATTACGCCCAAACTCTGCTAGTATAGAGCGTAAAATAGGGTGATACTGGACATGTAAGTCAGAGTAATCACTCTTAAACATTTTATCCATTTTGAAGTTCTCTTTTTTATTGTATGGTTCAGGATTATTTACTATGTAAAGATATTGGAGTATTTTTCCTTTATCACTCTTTGGTAAGTAGGCTTCAGGATTTTTCTTTCTTGGCGCCCCTTTAAGGCTATAGTTTACATGTGTAAGATAGGTGTTTTTATAGTAGTCAATCAAGGACTGAGTAACTTTATCCATATCTAAATCTAAATCTTCAAGACCTTCGAGTGCTTCATCAAAATTCCATAAAAGTTTTACGGTTTCACTACTGAGAGCTTTTGAGCCAAGGATATATTTCATTTCACTAAAATAATCCTCCACATGCTGAATCTTACTCATCTTGATGGAACTCATCTGTTCCATACGGGTATTAAGAATTTCATGTTCTGCATCATTGGAGACACTATATGCGACACCAAAACCTAAGATGACTACTGTAACAATGATGAAGATGACAATCCGAAAATTTATACTTTTTGTATTCATAATAAAACCTTGAAAATAGTTGTCCTCATTTTAGCATACTTTTGATAAATTTATTTACCTACATAGAGTTGTCTTGGTCTTGCAATTTTTGCACCTTTACTTTTTTTATACTCAATCCATTGCGTAATCCATCCAACTGTACGCCCAATAACAAAAATAGGTGTAAACATGGAAGTAGGAATTTTGAGTGCTGTTAAAATTACACCAGAGTAGAAGTCAATATTTGGGTAGAGTTTCCTCTTTATGAAATACTCATCGCTAAGGGCTATCTGCTCAATTTTGTTTGCTATCTGCATCAAATTAGAGTCTAAGTTAAGTTCATCTTTGAGTTGGTCTTGGAGTGATTTTAAAATCTTTGCACGAGGATCAAAGTTCTTATAGACTCTATGTCCAAACCCCATAAGTCTAAAATCATCATTTGGATCTTTTGCGCGGGCGATAAACTCATCGACTCTATCGACACTCCCTATCATCTCAAGCTGTTTGATAACGGACTCGTTTGCTCCGCCATGTGCGCGTCCCCAGAGTGCGGAGATGCCGGCACTAATGGCAACATAAGGGTGCGCCCCCGTTGATGCCACACCACGCACGGTGCTTGTCGAGGCGTTTTGCTCATGATCTGCATGGAGTGTAAAGATGGTATCGAGTGCTTGTATCTCGATAGGTTTAATAACCCTCTCTCCTTCAGGGTCTATGTGCATTCTGTTATGAGGATATGCGCGCATCATATAGAGAAAGTTCTCTGTAAAACTCTTGGAGATATCGGGTTGAATAAATGATGCACCGATAGAGTGTCTGTAAGCAAGCGCGGCAATAGTAGGCATCTTCGCTACGATGCGTCGTGCCATTTCCTGATACTCGTAATCATCTTTCATCTCAAGGTGATTGTAAAAAAATGCCGAGAGTGAGGCTGTTGCAGAGGAGAGAGCAGCCATAGGGTGAGCATTTGTAGGAAAAGAGTTGAACATATTAATGAGTCCTTCATGTAAAAAAGAGCGGTGTCTGAGTTCAAGGTCAAAGGCAAGTGACTCCTCTTTTGTTGGAAGTTTTGAAGTGAGAAGTAGATGACATACATCTAAGTAGCTGTGCTTATTTGCCAACTCTTCGATGGGTATGCCACGGTATCTAAGCTCCCCTTTGTTTCCGTCGATGAAAGTAATCTCAGAGGTACAACTTGCTGTTGATGTGTAGCCATTATCATAAGTAAACATTCCTGTCTGTGGATAAAAGGAGGAGATGTCAACTACACTTGGACCCCTTGTACCCTCCTTTATTTCAAACTCATAACTTTTTCCATCTCTGTTGTCTATCATTGTCATTGTCTGTTTCATAGCAGTTTCCTTTATAAGAAAATTTTATCTTACAGTATTGTAACCAAAAAAGAGTAAAATATTGTATGCAGATAAGAGAAATGAGTTTAAAAGAGTTGGATACAGCCTACGAGGTACTTTCACAGTTGAGAGTGGATTTAAGTTTTGATGCGTTTGATGATTTGATTTATGAGATGCGCCATATGGAGTACAAAATGATTGGACTCTTTGAGAGGGAGAGGTTGATTACGTATGCGGGTGTAAGTATTCAGACAAACCTTTATCATAAGCGGCATCTCTACATCTATGATTTAGTTACCGATGCAGAGTATAGAGTTAAAGGGTATGGCAGAGAGATGATGCTCTATCTCAGAGACTATGCAAAAACAGCAATGTGTGAGAATATAGTCCTCTCCTCGGGCTTACAAACAGAAGAAGCGCATAGATTTTATATGAGTGAAGGATTTGAGAAGAGAAGTCTTTTGTTTGTTTCAAAACTCACGCACAACATCTCTTAAACTTCCTACCACTTCCACAAGGGCAGGGTTCATTACGCTCTATCTTTGTTTTAAAAAGCTCTCCATCACCATACTTCCACTCCCCATTTACTTGAAGAAAAGTGCTTCTCTCATGCAAGACGCCAACTATTCCCGATTCTCGATAGTAAGCTTTAAATTCAACTATATTATCATAGGCATCAAGAACCTCTAATTTAAGCCACTCAATGTTCGAGGGTTGGCTTAACTCCTCTATACTTTGATGGAGTGCTGTTTGAGATAAATACTCCCAATCTTTTCTTACAAAAGCTTCATATCTGCTTATCATTAACTCTTTAGGACTCATAAACTGTTCACTTTTTGATATACTAACATATATTTTATAAGTCAGGGTATATATGAAAGCAAAATCACTATTTATATCAGCACAAGAGTTAAATGCAGGGATGCTATTTGTCACGATGGGAATGATGGAGATTCTGAAGAGAAATATTCATAGAGTCGCGTTTTTTCGTCCTATCATCTTTAAAAAAGATGTTCGTGATGGAGATATTAGTTTTATTTTAGAGAGATACTCTTTAGATATGAAGTATGAGGAGAGTTTTGGGTATGACATAGAGTATGTTGAAAATATGATAGCGCAAAATAGAACAAATGAGCTTATAAACCAGATGCTGCTCAAGTTTAAAAAGCTTGAAAAGGAGTATGATTTTGTATTGTGTGAGGGGATTAGGCTCTCTTTTTTAAATGCAAATATAAGTTTTGATATAAATATGAAACTTGCGCAAAACTTCGGCTCTCCCTATATTAACATTATAAATGCGAAACATGATACAGCACAAGAGGTTTATGAGAGTATTCTCATTGAAAATGAAACATTAGAGTCCCATAGGTGTACGCATTTTGCGACTTTTGTTAATCGACTCGATTATGAGAAGTATGTTTTTTTAGAACAGAAACTAAAAGATTATAAATACACAACCTATCTTTTGAGTGAGGTAGAGGAGTTGAGCCTTCTATCTATCCAAGATGTTTTAGAGTCCTTGGATGCAACGCCTGTGTTACTTGAGGATGAAGATCATACCCGTACTATCCGCTCAGTTAAAGTGGCAGCACTCTCTTTAGATAACTTTCTTTCTCATATAGAAGAGGATGATATGGTGATAGTTCCTGCTGACAGATCTGACATCATTCTAGGGCTTTTTGGCGCACTTTACTCAAATAACTATCCTAATATTAGTGCGCTTATTTTTCCTTTTGATATGCGTGCGCATCCAAATGTCGAGAAGCTCATAAGTGGTTTAGATAAGTTTAATATTCCTATTTTGGCAGTAGATATGGATACGTATCAGACAGCTCGAAAAATCTCAAAGACCCATGCTCGCATACGAGTGAACGCGCACAGAAAGATAGCTCTTGCCCTTGGACTCTTTAATGCAAATGTAGATACTGCAGCTATTGAGAAGAAGATAAAAACTTCACATAGTAGCATTATGACACCACTTATGTTTGAGTACAAGCTTTTTGATATGGCAAGTGCAAATAAGCAAAGAATCGTTCTACCAGAGAGTAGTGATGAGCGAATTTTACGAGCTGCAGAGATTGTGCTGCATCGTGGTGTAGCAGAGATTATACTTCTTGGAAATGAGGAGGAGGTCAAAGAGACTTATCTACGTTTAGGTCTTGATCTCTCCTTGGCCACTATTATAGATCATTATAACTCACCGCTTATGGAGGAGTTTTCACAAACTTTTTATGAGATGCGAAAATCAAAGGGCTTAACACTAGATGCAGCTAAAGATGCGATGATCCATGTGAACTACTTTGCTACGATGATGGTGCAACTCGGTTATGCAGATGGTATGGTAAGTGGTGCTATACATGCAACAGGAGATACAATCCGCCCAGCACTACAGATAATTAAGACAACACAGGAGGTAAGCGTTGTTTCAAGTGTTTTTTTTATGTGTTTTGAGACAAAGGTACTGGTATATGGGGATTGCGCGGTTAACCAAGATCCAGATGCTTCTACCTTAGCAGATATTGCACTTGCATCTGCGAGAACAGCAGCATCATTTTCTATAGAGCCAAAAGTAGCTATGCTCTCTTACTCAACTGGTGAGAGCGGAAGTGGTGCAGATGTTGAGAAAGTAAAAGAGGCGACACGAATAGTAAAACAGAGAGATAGAAACTTACTTGTTGAAGGGCCTATACAGTACGATGCAGCAGTAAACTTGGCAGTAGCAAAGAAAAAACTGCCAAACTCTAAAGTAGCTGGAAATGCAACGGTCTTTATCTTTCCTGATTTAAATACGGGGAATAATACTTATAAAGCAGTACAGAGATCAAGTGGTGCTATTGCTATTGGACCTATTTTGCAAGGACTCAATAAGCCTGTAAATGATTTAAGTCGTGGATGTTTGATTGCAGATATTGTAAATACTGTAGCCATTACAGCTATTCAAGCGGGAGAAAAAAAATGAGAGTAGCTGTTATTAACTCAGGGAGTTCTTCTTTAAAGTATAAACTCTTCGATATGGACACAAGGTCTGTTCTTGCATCAGAATTTAGGGAGCATATTGGTGAAGGGGGTGCGAAGTATGCTACACATAAAGAGGCATTAGAGAGTATAAATATAGATTTTAGCACTATTGATGCAGTAGGGCATAGAGTTGTGCATGGAGGGGAGGTTTTTAGTGATTCGGTTATTATTGATACCACAGTAGAGCAGGAGATAGAACGATTAATTTCACTTGCACCTCTACATAACCCAGCTAACTTGGAAGGGATACGTATTGTGCGTGAAAAACTTGGCTCTACATCTCAGGTAGCTGTTTTTGATACTGCATTTCACGCAACACTACCGAGTGCGGCTTATATGTATGCGTTGCCTTACGAAGTGTATGAAAAGCATAAGGTTCGTCGCTACGGTTTTCACGGAACTTCACACTCCTATGTTATGAAAGAAGCGTGTAAGGTACTCTCAAAAGAGATAAAAGATACAAACCTTATAACGCTGCATCTTGGTAATGGAGCGAGTGTTTGTGCAATAGAAGGAGGGGTAAGTGTAGATACTTCGATGGGCTTTACACCGCTAGAGGGTTTGGTTATGGGAAGTCGTAGTGGTGATTTGGATCCTGCCATCCTGCTCTATCTTCAAAGAGAGTTACAGTTGAGTGTTGATGCTGTCGATACTATGTTAAATAAAGAGTCAGGTCTTTTGGGTATTTGTGGGGAGAATGATGTGCGTAGAATTATACAAAGAGATGATAGAAAAGCTCATTTAGCTATAGATATGATGATTCGTCGCATACAGAAGTATATAGGTTCGTATATGGCGATATTAGGCAGAGTTGATGCAGTTGTCTTTACAGGTGGCATCGGTGAAAATTCGGAGTATATTAGAAGGAGAGTTCTAGATTCTGCACTCTTTGCATCTCTTAAAGTATTGGTAATCAAGACAGATGAAGAGCTTGAGATAGCGCAACAAGTTATTCAAAGATTAAAGGTATAGAGTTATGGATGGTTTATATTTAACAAAGCAAAAAATTGTAGATGCTCAGAAGCATATTTATGCACATGAGTTGATATTTAAAGATGCAGCAAATAGAAGTATTCGTTTTTCAAACTCACTTAAAGCTACTTCCCAACTTATTATAAGTGCAATAGGTGGTGAGGAGTTAGCAAAAATTGTTGGACAGACTTCAAAAGTATTTATCAATGTGGATGAAATAACACTCACAAAGGGTATTTTGGATGTTTTAGATGCGAAACGCTTTGTTTTTAATATTCTTGAAGATATCAGGCTCTCTGAAGAGGTGATTAGAAAAATTGTAATGTATAAAAAAAAGGGCTTTATGTTTTCACTTGAACATTTTGACTCTAGTGCAAGAATGATTGTAAAGTTTCAACGACTTTTTAACTACATAGATATTATTAAGATGGATATTCTTATCTCCGAAGTAGAAAATTTAGAGAAAGTGATGCAGAAATTTCAGGGGAGTCGTATAAAACTTTTGGCTCAAGGAGTTGATAGCAAAGAGGATTTTGAAGATTGTTTGTCGATGGGGTTTGACTATTTTCAAGGTTTATATATTGATAAACCTGTAGCTGTTCACATTCAAGGTTCAAAAGAGCCGACGCAGTTTGTGATTTTAAACTTGATAAAAATCATCAAAGATAATGAGAGTACAGAGGAGTTAGAGTATTTCCTAAGACAGCAGCCTGACCTCTCTTTTAAGTTGATACGCTTTTTTAATAATGTAGCAAAGTTAGAGATTCGAGTGGAGTCTCTTACTCAGGTTATTACACTTATGGGAAGAAACAAGTTGCTTCGTTGGCTTTTAGTATATCTCTACTCTGAAGTGTCAACTTCTCCTATCTCTCGAACAATTTTAGATTTAGCCATTAACAGAGCGAAGTTTATGGAGGCAGAAGCAGCGAAAGAAAATAAAGATAAAGCCTACTTAGCGGGAATGTTCTCTATGTTAGGTTCTATTTTTGACACAGATATAAAGTTACTGATGCAGTATGTCAACATGGATAGAGAGATTACCTCTTTAGTTTTATATAAAAAGGGTATTTTTGCATCAAGTCTTATGCGAGCAGAGTTTGCTGAAAAAAATTACTTACAAAAAGTTTTGATGGCTAATTTTGAAAAAATTGATCCTGTAGATATAATCTATCTCTTAGAAGATAATGGTATTAGTATTGATAAAGATGCTATTAAAATGAAATAAAAAAAGGGAAAAAAAGAGGTTTACAGGCTTAGAAGCCTGTAAGTGGTAAGTAGAGTAACTACTAAAGTGGAGTTACATTCTCAGCTTGAGGACCTTTTTGACCTTCACCAACTTCAAAAGTTACACTTTGACCTTCTGCAAGTGAAACGCGTCCACCTGTAGTGTTGTTAACTTGACGGAAGTGTACGAATACATCCTTTCCACCATTGTCTTGCTCTATGAAACCATAACCTTTTTCGTCGTTAAACCATTTAACTTTACCATTTTGTAATTCTGCCATTGCATTGCCTTATATTATAATCACTATGAAGTTTTTCATTAGTGGAGTCGAAATTTGGAGAGTCTTTAGGGGTAGAAATGCAAGTAACGCAATATCACACTAAAGATGAACTTGATCCTCATCTTTCATCGGTGACAGTATAGCGTAAAAAATCTGAATTTACAAAGTATTTGTAAATTTTATACAAAAGCCTTGTAAACTATCTGGTTTTTCATTGCTACTGCTTCTATTTTTTTGAGTTCAGAGGCTTCTAGGTATGTACTCTTTATAAGCCTTGAGAGTTTTACCAAAAAAGCATAAGATGTAAAATCTGCACTCTTTTTACTGAGTGCAATTTTACTAAGCTCTTGGTAGATACTCTCTTTATCAATAGCACAAGTATCAGCAAAGTTTTCAAGCATCATAGAAAAAACCTCCTCGTTGGTGTTTATGATTGCCTGACTCAACTCGTGCGCTTTATGCTCTTCTATACCTCTGTTAAAGAGTATAGTAGCGACTCTGTTTGTTATAGAGTTACTCTGTTGTCTTGTAGTGTTTCGTAGGTCTCTAGGTATTGAAGCATTGAGTGTGAGTGTAACTGTTAAAAGGGTTAGTGTTAATATTTTTCTAGTTATCATTTAAAATCCTATTACATAATTTGGGTTTATACTAATATGTCAGTAGTATAATTCGAGAGAATAAATACAAAGCAAATATTGCATAAAACCTAGAAAGTATTGTTGATTTTCTCGTTATTTTAATCTTTTTCAATGTATCATTCCGTAATTACTATTTAGGAACTAAAATATGAGCATTTATAGAGAGTATGACATCCGTGGAATATATGAAAAAGAGTTAAATGAGGCGAGTGTTGTTCGCATTGGATATGCACTTGCATCAAAGATAGAGGGTGAGTATGTAGCTGTTGGTTATGATGCAAGAAGCCACTCTCCGATTCTTTTTGAGTATCTTACTCGTGGGCTTAATGCTGGTGGGAAGAAGGTACTTGGTATGGGGCTTGTACCAACACCGGTAAACTATTTTGCAAACTATCAAGAGTGGGATGGCATCACTCCCTCTGCATCGGTGATGATAACAGGTTCACACAATCCAAGTGAGTACAATGGTTTCAAGATAACAGTTGATAAAGCACCTTTTTTTAGTGAAGATATCTACGCACTTGGTCGTGAGTGCGAGGCTATGGATATGCCGGCGGAGGTGGAGCGTGATGTTACAGAGATTGATGCGCTTAGTCGTTATGTTGACTACATGGTAGATGCTTTTTCTCATCTCAAAGGGATGGATACCAGAATTGTTTATGATTGTGGTAATGGTGTAGCGGGTGTTGTTACTGAAGATATCTTCTCTCGTTTAGAGCTTAAAACAAAGGGACTCTATGTAGATCCTGATGGCACTTTCCCTAACCACCACCCAGACCCCTCAGTAGAGCATAACCTTGAAGATGTCAAAAAACTGCTAGAAACAGATGGAGATATCGCCTTTGCCTACGATGGTGATGCAGATAGAATAGCGGTGCTGACACATAAGAACAACATCAAAGGCGATATGATGGCACTTCTGTTCTCTATGAAGATGGAGAAGCCGACCGTAATCGGAGAGGTGAAATGCTCTCAAGTGATGTATGATGAGCTAGAGCGTCGTGGGGCAAAAGCTATCATGTATAAAACAGGACACTCAAACCTAAAGGTAAAGATGAGAGAGACAAATGCAGACTTGGCTTGTGAAGTAAGTGGGCATATCTTCTTTAAAAATCGTTATTTTGGATACGATGATGCAATTTATGCAACGCTTAGAGTGTTAGAGTTGGTGCATGATGGGATTGATTTGGATGCAGAGTTGGCAAAACTCCCTGTAGTCTATTCAACTGAAGAGTTAAAAGTAGAGACTACAGAAGCAGAGAAGTTTAAAATTATCGAGAGAGTAAAAGAGCTGCTTCAAAATCCTCCTGCAGATTTTCCAACTATAAAAGACATTATAGATGTAGATGGTGTTCGTATCAACTTTGAGAAGGGGTGGGGACTTGTGCGTGCATCAAATACTACCCCTGTGCTTGTTACTCGTTTTGAATCAACTGATGCAGAGGAAGCGAAACTTTATGAGCAGAAAATAAATGCACTTATAGAAGAAGCGAAGAGAAGTTTATAACTTCTTTTTGTGCTCCACACAATCACCACACAAAAAAAAGCTATAATCTATTAGAATTTTTGATAAAGGCTATAGCTCTATGCATACTAAAATATTACTACCACTTCTTCTCTCTTTTTTACTTCTTGGTTGTACTAACGATACACAAACTCGTAGCGACTTCAATCAAACGACTGAACCACAATTGAGTGAAGAAGAAATTGCTGAACTCGATAAAGAACCCATAACATCTACAAAATTGCCATCTCTGCATATCTTGCCTCAAATGAGTGATGAAGATGGAAAGAGTGATGATGCTACAGCTACATATACTCTTAGTGCAAATGAAGATGTAAATGTAACGATTGAATCACCTCAAGGGAGTTGGGTAACACCGATGTGGCGTTACAATAACTCACCGCTGCCACTTGTAATTCGTGCAAATCGTGGTGATACAATGCAGCTTGTTTTTCAAAATAGACTCCATGCAGACTCAACCATACACTCTCACGGATTTAAAATCCCTGCAGATATGGATGGAGGACCAGACTATCCTGTTTCTGCAGATGCAAACAAAACATATACTTTTACTATGAATCAACCAGCAGCCCCACTCTGGTTTCATCCTCACCCTGATATGCAGACAGGAAAGCAGGTCTATATGGGGCTTGCAGGTGTTTTTATCTTAGAAGACAATATCACAAAGACATTAGAAGAGAACAAGCAACTCCCAGCAGGTGAGAAAGATACTATCTTGCTTGTGCAAGATAGGCGTTTTGGTGAAGAGAAAGATGGAGTAAAAGAGTTACTCTACATGAATGAAGAGGATGACATCTTAGGTATGCGAGGAGATAGTATCTTAGTCAATGGCTCCATCACTCCAAAACAAGAGGTGAGTAATACGAAGCATAGATATAGACTCTATAATGTCAGCAATGCGAGAAATTATGATTTTGCACTCAGTAATGAGAGCAACTTTACGGTTGTTGGAACTGATGGAGGGCTGCTTCAAAAACCAGTAGAGGTAAATCATATCCTCTTAGGTGCAGCTGAGCGTGTTGAGATTATTATCGATTTTGCAAAGTATAGAGTAGGTGAGAAACTTTTGTTACTCTCTAAACCTATTACAGGTGAAATGAGTACAACAACTGGAAGTTTTAATCTGCCGATAATGCGTTTTGACATAAACAAAGAGGAGCAAGAGGATATAGAGCTCTATGCTGAACTCCCCGATGATGCAGAGATTTCGAAGCGACTTGACCCTACACAAGCAAATAACAGGGGTAATGAAAGAGATTTTATCTTATCAATGGGCATGGTGTTTACTCCAGAGGGAGAGTTGAAAAATACTTTTTCCATCAATGGTAAAGAGTTTAAACCAAATAGAGTCGATGAATTTTTAGGCTCTAATGTAACAGAAATCTGGAAAATAAGAAATGACTCACATATGGCACACCCTTTTCATGCACATGCTACGCAGTATCAAGTCTTAGACCGTGATGGTACTCCTGCTTCAGGTACAGACTTAGGTTGGAAAGATACTTTTTTAATCCAACCCGGTGAGACAGTTCGCATCATTGGAAAGTTTGAAGATGTAAACAAGGGAGATTATATGTATCATTGTCATATTTTAGAGCATGAAGATGCAGGAATGATGGGCTATTTTCGAGTAGGTTCTACAGGACATCTTGATGATTTGATTTTTCAAAAATAGAAGTTAAAGCCTTAATAAGAGATTATTTTAGATATAATTTCATCATAAAATGATATTTTTTTAAGGACAAAAATGAAAACACATACTCTCTTAATGCCGCTAGATATGCACCTGCATCTTCGTGATGCTGTGATGCTTGAAAATGTTGCACCACTCTCTGCTTACTCTTTTAGTGGTGCTTTGGTTATGCCAAATCTTGTGCCTCCTGTTACAAGTAAAGAGGATGTTGTTGCGTATAGAGAGCGTATTATGGCAGCTGTGCCAAATGATTACTTTGAGCCTTATATGACGCTTTTTTATCAAAACTATGATAAAGCTTTTTTGGTGGATGTGGAAGAGGAGATAACAGCTATAAAACTCTATCCTGCTGGTATTACAACAAACTCAGAGGGTGGGGTAAGCTCTTTTGACATTGAAGAGATGCGACCAACACTAGAAGCTATGAGTGAGCTAGGTATTCCTCTGTGTGTGCATGGTGAGACAGATGGTTTTGTGATGGATAGAGAGGCGGAGTTTATGTCTATCTATGAACTTTTGGCAACAAATTTTCCAGATTTGAAGATAATTATGGAACATATCACAACGAAAGCTGCGGTAGATATGCTCGATAAGTTTGATAATCTCTACGCGACTATTACTGTGCATCATCTGCTCATCACTTTAGATGATGTTGTGGGTGGTATGATGCAGCCACACCTCTTTTGTAAGCCTATCGCAAAACGCCCAGAGGATTTGGATGCACTACTAAGTGTGGCGCTTGAGGCACACCCTAAGGTGATGTTTGGTTCAGACTCTGCGCCACATCCACAACACGCAAAAGAGTCTTGTGGCTGTGCAGCGGGGGTATTTACTGCTCCTATTGCTCTGCAACTTCTTTGTGAGATCTTTGATCAGTTTGGTAAGTTAGATAATCTACAAGCTTTTGTGAGTGATAATGCACAAAATATCTATGGCATCTGTCCTGAGTTTAAAGAGGTTGTTTTAGAAGAGAGACCTTTTGTCGTACCAGCAAACTACTCAGGGGTAGTACCGATGTATGCAGGTGAGACGCTTTCGTGGGCTATAGAGAGTGTCGAGTAGCGTCCTTTTACTAGAAGATGATGTACTCTTGGGAGAGACACTTGTTGATTTGCTAGAAGAGGAGGGGTACGTGGTTACTCACTTCTTTAATGGGCAAGAGGCTCTTGATGCCACCTTTGATGCAAAGTTTAATCTCTACCTTTTAGATATAAATGTACCGCTTTTAGATGGCGTCTCACTTTTACGAGAGCTTCGAGGAGCAGATGATACAACTCCTGCAATCTTCTTAACTTCTCATAAAGATAAGTCAATGATAGAGCAGGGCTTTGTGAGTGGTGCAGATGACTACGTCAAAAAACCTTTTGATAATGATGAACTCCTTTGGCGTATCAAGGCAGTTTTGCAACGCTCCTACAAGGATGTCAAAGAGGTAGCGGGGGGTCTGCGCCATGATAGAGAGCATAAGAGTATCTTTTTTAATGATGTAGCACTTGAACTTTCGCAAAAGGAGTACGCCCTTTTGTTGTTGCTTATGGAGCATATCGGTGAGACGGTGCCTAAGGAGCTTATCTTTGAGCGACTCTGGAGTGCTTCTGAGGGTGGGAGTGATGGAGCAATTCGTGTTTACATCAACAGGCTCAAGCTTCTACTGCCAACGATGAAGATAGAAAATATCCGTGGTGTTGGGTACAAGCTTGTTCAATAACCTACGGCTCAATATCTTTATCTACTATGTAGTAACTGTTATCGCCTTTATCTCTCTGGTATATTACTTTTTGGTACTCCTTAGAGTAGAGAATATTCTGCTCTTTAGTGTGATAGGCATCAGTTTTATTATCCTCTCTGCAGTTTTTATCTCAAAGTTAGCAGTTGATCCACTCCAAGAGTATATAAACAATCTCCAAAACCTCTCAAAAGAGACACTCCATGAGCTTAATCTCCCCATAAGTACCATACAGACAAATGTAGGTATGTTAGAGAAGTCTTTGGGTGATGATGCAAAGAGTAAAAAGCGACTCGAGCGCATCACCACTGCTTGTAGTATGCTTCAAGAGCGCTATAATGAACTTGATTATCTTATTAAAAAACAGAGTGCTGTAGTGATTAAAGAGCCACTTGCTTTAGAGGCTCTTGTACGAGAGCGCATAGCTTTTTTGGAGCAGGTCTATCCTAGTTATACCTTTAACCTGTCTCTTGAAAATCTGGAGATAGTGAGTGATAAAAAGGGTTTATCCAAAGTTATTGACAATATTGTTGATAATGGGGTAAAATACTCGCCAGATTCCAAGGTGCTAGATATTCGCATCGAACATGAAACTTTACGCATTAAAGATTACGG